>DATBNA010000142.1:0-11937 GCA_036554545.1 Hyphomonadaceae bacterium | reverse complement strand
CAACCATGCTCATGTCTACGAAGGCGCGCAGTCGGTTCCTCATCGCTACGCCGGCGGCATGACTGTGTTGCTGATGCTGTCAGGCGTTTCATTCGCGCGTTATGCGCTGACGACGGGATCGGCGGAAAAGATTCGAGAAGCAGCGTTTAACCTGTGCAAGCTGCTGGCGCTGCCGTCGATCGCGCTGGTTATCTTCAGCTTCTTCTACATGAACCAGTTCTCGCTGACCGAACTACTGCTGATAAGCAACTGGTTTTATGGCGACTACATCGCGCGGTTTCCGCTCTGGTATCCCGAGATCATGGTCCAGATGCTGCCTTTCGTGGCGCTGCTGTTCTCGATTCCGCCTTTCCTGAAATTGTTCCAGCGCTATCCGCTGGCGACGTCGATCACGATCCTTGCGGGTGCGGTGCTGATAAGATTCCTGCTGCCGATGTGGCACGACACGTCGGGGCTCTATCACCGGCTGCCGCACCTGTTCCTGTGGAACTTCGTGCTGGGCTGGGTCGTCTATTATGTGTCGGCGGGCGATCAGCCGATTGCGCTCAAGATCGTCGTGATTGCCGCTGCATTGGCGAGCGGGATTGTCGGGTGGGATCCCGGCGGCATGCAGGGCTGGTGGCTTGCCCTTGCGGTCGGGCTAATGCTTCTCCTGCCGAACGTCCGGCTGCCCAATCCCCTGGTGCAGCCGGTGACCCTTGTCAGCCAGGCGTCGTTTGCAATCTTCCTGCTGCATGCGATCGGCCTGGGCGCCTACCGTGTGATCTTCCCATGGGATGTTCCAGAGATCGCCTTCCTGTTTGCGATGGTCGGATGCGTCGCGTTCTGGATCCTGCTGACGTCGTTCCTCCGCGCCTGGCGTGAGACGCGGAAGAGCTTCGCGACCGGCGGCAAGGCTGCTGCTCAGGCCTTGTAGGGCCATCCGTTCTGAGAGCGTGTTTCGCCGGCGCCAGCTCCGCGCGGCAGGGTGAGGCCGAGTTCGTAGGCGTGCTCGAAGACCTGCTCCGGAGTGCGCGAGAGACGGGCAGCTATTTCGGTGGGAGAGGTGTTGGCGCGGGCGAGGCGGCGGAGTTCCTGCTCCTGCGCAACGGTCCACGGATGGGTAGAGTTGCGGATGCGGGTAGTCATGGACAGCTCCTTTGCGCGGCAGCGTCCCCAACACGTGCTGATCATCTGGGGCGATGGCGCAGGATTTCAACGGCGCCGCACGGCGCAGCGACGATCCAAGAAATGAGAAGGGGCGGCGCCAATAGTCCCCTTGGCGGCCGCCCCTTTGCCTACGCGACTTGCACTGGCGCGCGCGTGCCACGCAGGCCCCGACCTCCCGCTTCCCATGGGAAGTCAGTTGTGGCGAAGTTATTCTGCAGCGACGCCGTAGTGTGACAGCGGCTCGTCCTGGAAGCGCGGCGGCGTGCGTGTGGGCGCTGTCGGCGCGCCGACTTCAACCAGCGTGCGGACGACGGCCGTGTGCTTCATCGCGAACTCGGCGAGATCGATCAGGTTCTGGTCGCCATAGCCGGCGAAGCACTGCTCCATGAAGCGGGCGGCGAGCAGGAGCTCGCGCGGGCTGCCGATAGGGGCTTGCTCCGGCAGGCGCATTGTGGCGCCGGCGGGCAAAATGAAATGCGAGTACCAGGCGTGCAATTCCGCCGGCAGCCGCAGGCGCGGCTCGGCAGGACGCATCATCGTGCGCCGCTTGAGGAGGCCATCGATGCGGCGGCTGAGGCGCGCATTCTGGACGCGATCGCGAATGAACGCGAGCATCAGGGCGATCGTGGTCAGGCGCTGAACGCCGTCCTGGACGATGAACACGCCACCCTTCTGGGCGCGAACATTGACGACGCCGAGATAGAAGCGTTCGGCGAGATCATCATCATCGGCTTCCGGATCGCGGGCCGCGATCTCCATGTCGACGACAAGCTGGGCGACTTCCTGGGGAGTCCAGACGAATCCGCGGTGCGACGGGGCTACCCGAAAACGGGCGGACCCGGAGAACAGGGTGCGAATGCTGAGAACGTCAGCTCGCTTCATTGGGAAGCTCCCGAAAGCTACGCGCCACCCAGCCCCGAGAGTTAACGAGACATTAACAGGTCGCTTTAGTCAGCGCCAGCAAAAGGTGAGCCATGCTTGCAGAAAAGACATTGATCATAATGGCGGCCTTCGTTCAGCGCAGTCCATCGTGGATGGCGTGATGCAGCGGTCGCTGGTGATCGAGGGGTATGCCTCGCTGTTCGGGGTTGAGGACCTTGCGGGAGATATCGTCCGAGCAGGCGCTTTTGCGCGGTCCCTGGCGCGGCGCGGGCCCGTGGGGATGCTGCTGCAGCATGCGGGCGGGCGGACGGCAGGACGCTGGACGGCCGTTCGGGAAGACGGGCGCGGGCTGTTCGTGCGGGGGCTGGTGACGGATGAGACAGCGGCCGGAAAGGCGGCGCTGCAGCTGATCCACGACGGCACGATGAACGGGCTTTCGATCGGCTTTATCGCGAGGGACTGGGCGCCGCGACGCGAGAAAGGTCGCGAGTTACGGGAAATCGAGCTGCGGGAAGTGTCGCTGGTCCGTTCGCCCATGTTGCCGGGTGCGCGATTCGCGGCGCCGGGACTGGCGATGGGGCGGAAGGCGGCCTGACTATTTCAGCTTCACCGTGCTGCTGATGTCGGCATCCTGTTCGAAGGCCGGCGGCTTGCCGGAAACCTCGATCGAGGCGCCGGCGGAGGCCGTGCCCTTGGCCCGTTCGGATGCGTAGAGTTCAATTCTGGAGCCGGCGGCGGCCTTGGCCGAGGCGACGGCGCACTTGAGCTCGTCGGCGTCGACCGATGCGCCGGCAGTGGCTTCGATGGTGATCTCGCGGCACGTTCCGGAGAGGTTGACGCTGGCTCCGGCAGCCACATCGACCGAAACCATTTCGAGGTTGAGGTTTTCGCCTTCGATCCGGACGCCGGCCAGGCCTTCGATGGCGGTCCAGGTCGGGGCCGATGCGGTGACCGTGTAGCTCGGCGAAATGCCAATGTTGCCGATGACGGTTTTGCGGGAAATGACCAGTTCTGAGCCCCGGACTTCGACGACCAGCTTGCTGAGGTCGCCATTGCTGGATCGGGCTTCGACGGCGAAGGGCCCCTGCCTGAGGATGAGTTCGACGCCAGCCTTCACGGAGACGCGGTCGAAGTCCTTGAGCTCATAGGTACGATTTTCGCCGTTGCCGCTGCTCTGTGTCGCGTTATCGCGGTCACCCGCCGGGGAGCAGGCCGCGGCTGCCAGGAGAAACAGGGACAGGGCGAAGCGTTTCATCGGCGGCTCCTCGGATGTGTACGCGCTGTTGTTACCACGGCTTACGTGGGGTCAACCTTTCCGCTGAGGGAAAGTAAGCGTAGCATTATTGGCGAAGTCGCGCTGTCCTTGAGAAGGAGGCAGCGGCGACAGGAGGAGAAACGCCCATGAAAACCAAATTGCTGGCGGCGACCGCGCTTGGGTGCGCCGCGCTGCTGGGAGCGGCCGCGATTGCGCAGACGCCTGCGCCGGCCGCAGCTCCGAAGGCGCAGGCTGCTGCGCCGCTGGCCTCGAACGCCAATGACGGACAACGCCACGAGGCCGGTTACGTCGCGCCGAAGACAAAATGGGGCGCGCCGGACCTGCAGGGCTACTGGAACAACACCTCGCTGACGAGCCTGTCGCGCGGACCGGATGCGAAGAGCCTGCGGGTCTCGGAACGTGAAGCCGAGCGCCTCGCCAACCGCAACATACTCGTCGTGCTGACCAAGGAAGACAATGCGCAGGCCGGCAAGGATCCGAACAACACGGATCTCCTGAAGGACAAGAACAACGACCGCGGCTACAACGCGTTCTGGATCGATCCCGGCACGAAGCTGGCGACGGTGAAGGGCGAAATTCGCACGTCGTGGATTACCGAGCCCACCAATGGCCGCATTCCCTACAAGCCGGGTGCGGCGCGCAGCGGCGGCTTCGCCATCACCAATTTCGACGGGCCGGAAACGCGCCCGCAGGCCGAGCGCTGCATCATCGGCTTCTCGGGTTCGTACGGCCCGATCATGAACAACGGCATGTACAACTCGACCATGCAGTTCGTGCAGACGCCGACCCACGTCATGATCCAGGTGGAGATGATCCACGACGTGCGCGTGATCCCGATCGTGAAGAACGCGGCGGAAGCCAGGCATTCGCCGCTGCCGAAATGGGGCGGCGACTCCGTCGGCTGGTATGAGGGCGATACGCTCGTCGTCGAGACGCGCAACCCGCACCCGAGCCAGCGCGCCATGATTTCGAAGGACGGCAAGCTGACCGAGCGCTTCTCGCGCTGGAACGACAAGCAGATCCTCTACTCGTTCGAAGTGGACGATCCGTCGATGTACACCCAGGTGTGGAAGGGCGAGATGGCGCTCAATGCGTCCGAGCCGCTCTACGAATACGCCTGCCACGAGGGCAACTATGCCATGGCGGGCATTCTCGCCGGCGCGCGCGAGCTGGAAAGCCAGGGCAAGACGCCGGGCATGGGTCCGGGCATTGCAGCTGGTCTCGTCCTGCCGCGTGACGAAACGGGTGGCGAAGGCTTCAACTAGCCACAAGCCGAACTGAAAAGATGAAGGGCGCGTCGCAGGACGCGCCCTTTGCTTTTTGTGAAATGGATGGCGACCCGGCGCCCTGCTTCGCGGCGCCGGCGTCTGACTGCATGCGAAGCTGACAAGGGAATCCAATGACAATCGAGACCAAGATGAACGCGCCCGCGGGCGCGAATGCTGACGTGCGCACTGTGACGGCGGAAATGATGGCGGCTTTCGAGGCGCTGAAGGCTGCGAACGATGCGCGGCTGGAGGAGATCGAAAAGCGTGGAGTTGCCGATCCGCTGCTCGACGCCAAGCTGCAGAAGATCGAGGCTTCGCTAGATCGTCAGCGGACAGCGCTGGAGCGGCTGGCGCTGGAACAGGCGCGGCCGCTGATCGGCGATGACCCACAGAAGCGCGAGACCGAGCACAAGTCGGCATGGAGCGCCTATCTGCGCAGGGGCGACGATGCAGGACTGCACCGCATGGACTTCAAGTCGCTGAACCTCGGAACGGAGGCGCAGGGCGGCTATGTGGCGCCGGCGGAGCTGGACCGGCTGATCGAGCAGAGGCTGATGGCGTCATCACCCATGCGCCAGATCGCGACGGTACGGCAGACGTCTTCGACCGTGTTCAGGAAGCCGGTGAGCCTGGGCTCGCCGTCAGCATGGGCGGCTGAGACAGCGGCGCGGCCAGAGACGAACTCGCCCACACTCGATGTGCTCGACTTCCCGACCGCCGAACTCTACGCCATGCCGGCGGCGACGCAGACGCTGCTGGATGACGCGTTCACCGACATCGACGAATGGCTGGCGGACGAGTGCGAGGCGAGCTTTGCTGCCCAGGAGTCCGCGGCGTTCGTCACCGGGAACGGCGCCAACAAGCCGAAGGGATTCCTCGACTACGAGATGATCGCGGATGCATCCCACGCCTGGGACAAGATCGGCTTCATCCTTTCGGGCGCGGCGGGCGCGTTTGCCGCCTCCAGCCCGGCGGACAAGCTGATCGACCTAGTCTACGCGCTGAAGCCGCAGTTCCGGGCCAATGCGCGGTTCGTCATGAACCGGCGGACGATCTCGGCAGTGCGCAAACTGAAGGATGGCGACAGCAACTATCTGTGGCGTCCGGGTGCGGCGGGTGAGTCGGCGAGCCTGCTCGGTTATCCAGTGACCGAGATCGAGGACATGCCCGACATCGGCGCCAACGCTTTCGCGATCGCCTTCGGCGACTTCCGGCGCGGTTACCTGATCGTCGATCGCCAGGGCGCACGGGTGCTGCGCGATCCCTATACGGCCAAGCCTTTCGTGCTGTTCTACACGACCAAGCGCGTCGGCGGCGGCGTCCAGAATTTCGACGCCATCAAGACGCTCAAGTTTGCCGCGTCCTGACGGATGCGTTGTGAATTAGTGGCATCCTAAAAGTGCGGCGACGAACCTCCGGTTTGCGCCGAATTAATCTGTGCGAGTCGACGATGCGTCCGGCGGAGCCTAGTTTTGCTCCGCCGGCGTACGGCGCGGAGGAATCCGATGGGCTCGCCTTCACCAGAGAAGACGGCTGATCTGTTCATCGAACGGTACAATGCCGGCGATGCGGCAGGGATGGTGCTGCTGTACGAAGAGGATGCTGTTTTCACGTACGACGGCGAGGAAAAAGCCGTCGGCCGGCAGCAGATCGAGCGCGCACTTGCTGGGTTCATGATGGCCAAACTCAAGATGCGCGGCAAAACCGTCACCACCCATGTGTCGGGTGACCGAGCGTTGACGCGCATGAAATGGGAAATGATCGACTCCGCCGGCGTCGTGCAGTCGTCGGCGATTTCCAGCGAGGTACAGAGGCGCGGACCAGACGGGCTTTGGCGTTTCATGCTCGATGATGCGACTGCCGGAAGCCGCGCCTGACGTTGGCGTTAGCGAAACCGGACCGTTTCCTTGCCTTCCATGGAAATATCAGTGCACGGAGGGGAACGTCCGCAGTGCGCGAGTCGGGATACAGCGGAAGTGAGTCGCGTTCTCGTGCTGGTCAGCGATAGGGAGCTGAGGTCATGGGCGTTGCGTCGCCAGAGCTGATGGACCAGGTGTTTTCGGAGCGGTTCAATTCGCGCGACAAGGCAGCGCTTCTGGAGCTCTATACTAACGATGCGGTGTTCACGTTCGACGGCGAGGCGAAGGCAGTCGGGCTCGAGCAGATAGAAGGCGCGCTAGCAGGATTTCTCGCGGCGCCGCTCAAGTTCAACGGCAGGTTCATCAGCGTCTATATTTCGGGCGATACGGCGCTGACGCGGATGAAGTGGGAAATCCACAACGAAGCGGAGAATACCACTTCGACTGGTGTGTCCGCTGAGGTGTTGCGGCTGTGCGCGGACGGGAAGTGGCGCTTCCAGATCGACGATGCGACGGGCGGGAGCCGCGTCTAGCCGGCCAATGATGCAAGTTCGGCGCGCATGTTGACGCGCGCCTGCTGGCCGTAGGCCGTTTCGAAAGCATCGGTGCGGAACATGCGCGGACGGGCGCTGGCCGACTGCAGGAAAACAGTGCGGCCAGCCCGATACGCAGGATCCGGCGCCCAGGCATACTCCTGCCGAACATCGGCGGCGTAGCGCTCGTAGACCCTGGGCGGAGCGCCGAGGATGGCGATGTCGGCGTCGAGAAAATAGTCGCCGTCCCCGGATGACGGTCCAGACCAGTGGTTCTTGGTCATCAGGACGAGGTTGGCCGTTGTCTGTATGAGCGCGGCCGGCGCGCCGAGCTGCGCAAGATGTTCGCGGGCCAGTTCGGCGCTGCATTCTTCATTATCGCGCGCCTGAGGGTCGTAAATCGCGTCATGCCACCAGATGGCGAGGCGCGGGCTTGTGCCCGGAGGGATGTGCGGGGCATGGAGCGCCATCAGGTAGAACAACGAGGTGAGATGACTCTCGCCGTGATAGCGACGCTGTGGTTCGCTGTGGCGAGTCATGAGGTCGTCGAAAATCATGGCGCCGGACCGCGCATCGAGGTGCGCGGCGTCCTTGCGCCATTCAGCTTCAAGTATGCCCGGCAGGTCGTTCATATCCCGACATCTCGCGTGGGTGATTCCACGCGGGGATTACGTCAGAACTGGGACGATCCGCTACCGCGGCGCCATGCGCAGCGAACCGTCGAGACGCACGCATTCGCCGTTGAAATAGCCGTTGGTGATCATCTGCAGGGCCAGGGCAGCGTATTCTGCGGGGTCGCCGAGGCGCTTGGGATAGGGCACGCCCGAAGAGAGCGCCTGTTTCACATGGTCCGGCAGGCCGGCGAGCAGCGGCGTGTTGAACAGGCCCGGCAGGATGGTGTTGACGCGGATGCCTTCGCTCGAGAGGTCGCGGGCGATCGGCAGCGTCATGCCGACGATACCGCCTTTGGAGGCGGAGTACGCGGCCTGGCCGATCTGACCGTCTTCGGCAGCGATAGAAGCGGTGTTGACGATCGCGCCACGGTCGCCGTCGAGCAACGGGTCGAGCGTCATCATGCCGGCGGCCGACTTGGCGATGCAGCGGAAAGTGCCGACCAGGTTGATCTGGATGATCTTGTTGAACTGGTCGAGCGGATGGAACGTGATCTCGCCGCCTTCCTTCTTGCGGCTGGCTGTCTTGGTGGCGATGCCTGTGCCGGCGCAGTTAACGAGAATGCGCTCCTGTCCGTTGGCCTTGCGGGCGGCGGCGAAGCCGGCGTCGACCGAGGCTTCGTCGGTGACGTTGACGGAGCAGTAGAGCGAGCCGGTTTTTTCTGCGGTGACCGGGCCGACCTTCTCGTTGAGGTCGAAGATGGCGACCTTCACGTCGTGGGCGCGCAGCGCGCGGACGGTTGCTTCGCCAAGGCCGGATGCGCCGCCGGTGACGATGGCGGAGATCGACGAGTCGAGTTTCATGAGCAGCCCCTGCGCAGGCGTTTGACGTTTGCGGAAGGTTTAGAGCGAGGCGGCCTCAGAGCCTAGAGGGTAACGCTGGGGCAGCGACACTCTCGCCTGAGGGTTGAGGCCGGCCGGAAAATTCTGGCTCCGCGAGGCGGAGCCGCTTCCAAAGAGAAAGCTATGCATGTGACGACGCTGGTTGCGCCAGCGGGCGAGCCTTTGGGCTTGGCCGAGGCGAAAGAGTATCTGCGCATCGCCTATGACGGCGAGAACAGCCTGGTGACGGCGCTTGTCGCCGGAGCGCGAGCGCGGATCGAGGAGCTGGCAGGCGTGGCGATGATCTCGCGCACCCTGCGCGTGACCCTCGACCGGTGGCCAGCGCGGACAGTGGAGACACGCGTGCTGCGGCTCCC
This sequence comes from Hyphomonadaceae bacterium, assembly GCA_036554545.1. Taxonomy (GTDB): domain Bacteria; phylum Pseudomonadota; class Alphaproteobacteria; order Caulobacterales; family Hyphomonadaceae; genus UBA7672. The sequence goes on along the minus strand of DATBNA010000142.1, from coordinate 3,100 downwards.
CGTGAGGCCTGCGGGGACGCTGGTTGTGGTCCGCGTGTTCGACGAGGCGGGCGAGGCGCAGACGGTGACGGACCGGTTTGCGCTGACGCCGGGGCGCGCGGCGCGGCTGGTGTGGACAAACGGCGCGTTTCCGTGGCCGGGGCGCAGGCATGCCGGGATCGAGATCGACTACACAGCCGGGTTCGGCGAGGCGCCGGAGGATGTGGCGGAGGGCCTGAGGCTCGCGGTGAAACGGCTGGCAGCGCACGGCTATCATGCCCGCGATCCGGGCTCGATGTCGGGAGCTTTACCGGAGGACGTTGCGGGGCTGATCTCCCCGTGGCGGCGGGTGTCGCTGTGAGTGCGGAAGAGGCGCTCGAGGCTGCGATCCTCGCTGTGCTGGCGGAGGATGCTGTTGTTGCGGAGCTGCTGGGCGATCCGCTGCGGGTCATAGGCGCGGGTCCGGCGCCGGCGTTTCCGTATCTTGAAGTGGTGCGGCATGAAAGCGTCGAAGCAGGCGGAGCTGGCGTCGAGGCTACCGAGCATCGGATTGATCTGGCGGTCGTCTGCAGGGACTCCGGTGGAGCACGGGTAAGGGCCGCCGTGGCGGCTGTGCGTACTGCACTTGGCGAAGCCGAGCTCGCGATGACGGGCTGGCGCTGCGTGCTGCTTGTGCCGCTGTTCAGCGACGCCGCGCGCAGCGGCGTGCAGGTATGGCGCGGGCTGTTGAGGCTGAAAGCGGTGGTGGAGGCTCTTTAGACCTTCGCGGCTCTGGCTTTGGTCCAGGCGTAGAGGCCGAAGTTTGTGGCGATAAAAGCGAGGACGGCGGCAATCATCGCGGGCCAGCCATCGCCGACCATGGCGAAGACATCGCCATCGTTGCTTGCGACGATGACGGCTGCGCTGAAGACGCCGAAGAGGCTTTCGCCAACGATCATTCCGGACGCGAGCAGTATGCCGAGCCGCTTGGCGACTTCGGCGTGGGCCGTCCTCGAAACCCAGCGGTTGTAGAGCGTGCCAACGAGGGCGCCGACGGCGACGGTGGTGGTGACGGCCATGGGCAGATAGATGCCGATGCCGACGGCCAGCGGGGGCAGCTTGCGCTTGTTGCCAGACGTGCGCACGAGAACTTCGTCCACCACGATGATGCCGACGCCGATGAGGGCGCCGATGCCGATCAGGTCCCAGCGCAGGCCGCCGTCGATGACGCCTCGGGCGAGCGCAGAGATGAGGGTGGCTTGCGGGGCGCCGACAGGTTCAGTGTTGGGGACGGTCGCCGGCGGGCCGCCGGGGAAGCCGCGGGCCTGGTTGATTAGGTCGAGAATGGGCGGGATGACCAGCGCGCCAGCGATGACGCCGACGATGAGGGCGGTCTGCTGGCGCCAGGGCGTGGCGGCGACGAGCTGGCCGGTCTTCAGGTCCTGAAGGTTGTCGTTGGAGATAACCGAAATGGCGAAGACGATCGCGGTGATCAGCAGGGCGAAGGCGATGATCGAGCCGTCGGCCTGGATGCCGAAAAGCTGCATCGCGCCCAGCATCAGGAGCGATGCGATAATGACGGCGAGGATGCCGACGCCGGAGACAGGGCTGTTGGACGAGCCGATGAGGCCGGCCATGTAGCCGCAGACCGAGGCGACGACGAAGCCGATCAGTACGACGTAGACAAGGCCGCCGATGACCAGCGCGGGAGCGCTGGAGGCGAGCGGCGTGCCGGCGGTGAAGGACCAGAGCAGGATGACGATGCCTGCGAGGACGCCGAGCGAAATGAAGCCGACCGTGGTGATCGGGATGTCGCGCTCGGTGATGTCGAGTTCTTCGTTTGCGGCGCGCTTGCGCTGGGCGGCGAGCGCGGACGTGACGCCGCCGACGAGCGGGCCGATGAGCTTGAGCAGCGTCCAGATGGCGGCGACGCCAATGGCGCCGGCGCCGATGAAGCGGACCTGGTTGCGCCACACATCGATGGCGGCGGCTTCGGCCTCGCCCGGCGTGCCCTGCATCGCGGTCATGAGGGGCACGGCGACGCCCCACGCAATGAGGAAGCCGGTGACCATGGCGATGCCGACCGCGAGGCCAACGAGGTGCCCGGCGCCAAGAAGGGCGAGCTGCATGCCGAAGCTGACGCCGGTGGCGCCGCCGCCGAGGGCGGCGGGCAGGCGGAAGAATGTCGCAGCTTCGCCGACGAACACTCGGGCGGCGACCATCCAGGCGTAGAAGGCCGAGGCGATGGAGGAGAAGATGACAGTGATGAGGCCGGCCTGGTTTTCGCGAACCGCGGCTTCGGTCTGGGTTGCGCCGCGCGAGCCGACTTTCAGGACTTCGGCGGCGGCGACGCCTTCGGGGTAAGGCAGGGCCGCGTTGATGACGAGGGCGCGGCGAAGGGGGATCGAGAAGGTGACGCCGAGGATCCCGCCAAAGGCGCAGATCAGGAATGACTGCCAGAAGGGAAAGCCGGTCCAGTAGCCGACCATGACCAGGGCCGGCAGGACGAAGATGATCGAGGAGATCGCTCCGCCGACCGATGCGACGGTCTGGACGGTCATGTTCTCCCAGATGGTGGAGGTCCTGAAGGCGCGCAGCAGGGCCATCGAAATGACCGCCGCCGGGATTGATGAGGCGAAGGTGAGGCCGACCTGGAGGCCGAGATAGACGTTGGCGGCAGTGAAGACGACGGCAAGCAGGCTGCCCAGGACGAGGGCGCGCAGCGTCAGCTCGATGCGCTTCGTGTGGGCGATGTCGGTCATTGATCCAGTCCCCTGTCAATTGCAGGAGGTAAGCCGACGGCGGCGCCGGGCGCAATGACCAGATCGAGGCCGCGGCCTAGCGGCCGACGCGTCCGATGGCGTAGAGCGCGCCGCCACCCAGCAGGCTCAAGAGAGCAAGCTGGAAGGTGAAGAACGGGATCGGGAGTTCGTACTGGAGATCCGGACGCGCGGCGATCATGGCGGCGTAGAGGCCAGAGAGACAGCCGACGATGATGCCGGTTGCGCCGAGGATAATCGACATGGTGCGAAGGAAGGCGACGAAGTTGACCCGATCGCGGGCGCCCTGGTTGAGGTATTTGCGGTTCACTTCACGACGCTCCCCTGCCAAGAGCCAGAGCAAGAAGACGACCGCAAGCGGC
>DATBNA010000653.1:0-7146 GCA_036554545.1 Hyphomonadaceae bacterium | reverse complement strand
GCTGGATGCCGTAGGCGTCGTCGGAGTGGACGATGGCGCAGCCGCCGGCCTTGTGAACGAGCGGAATGTTCTCGCGGATGCCGTCATAGGCCTCGGCCTTGAAGCCCCACCAGTCAGCCCAGAGTGCGCCGCAGATGCCTTCCTTCGCCAGCAGGTCAGCGATCTTGTAGGCCTCGACGCCGTGGTGGAAGGCCTGGACCTTGTAGCCGAACTCCTTCGACAGATCGATGATCTGCGCCATCTCGTCGGCGCGATAGCAGTGCTGCTGCACCAGGATCTCGCCGTTGAGCACACCCATCAGCGTGTCGAGTTCGAGATCGCGGTCGGGCGGGGTCGGAGGATCCTTAGCCTCCTCGCCTTCCTTCCTCGGCTTCGAGGCGTTCTCTTCCCACTTCTTCCAGTCGGCGTCGTACTTGTCCCACTTGCGCTTGTACTCGGCCGCTTTCTGCCAGCTCGCGCGGTAGCCGGCGACATTGCCCATGCGCGAGAACGGCGCGCTGCCTGGCGTTGTGCCGCGGCCATAGCCATAGACGCGCTTGGGGTTCTCGCCGCAGGCCATCTTCAGCGTGTAGGGCGCATCGGGAAACTTCATGCCCTGCGCCGTCCGCGCTGGCACATTCTTCACGATCACGCCGCGGCCGCCGAACAGGTTGGCTGAGCCGGGCAGGATCTCCAGCGTGGTGACGCCGCCTGCCATGGCGCGGGTGAAGCCGGGATCATGCGGCCAGATGCCGTGCTCGGCCCAGACTTCGGCCGTAACCGGACCGGAGATCTCGTTGCCGTCCTGATGCGCCGCAATCCCGGGTGAAGGATAGACGCCGAGATGAGAGTGGATGTCGATGATGCCAGGCGTCACCCACTTTCCACTTGCATCGATCACGCGGACGTTCTGCGCGACAATGTCCGCGCCGACGGCAGCGATCTTGCCGTTCTGGATCAGGACCGATGCGCCATCGAGTTGCCGGCCTGTGCCGTCGAGTACTGTGGCGTTGCGGATCAGCACGTCTTCCGACGGCATCGGCTTGTAGGTCGAGGGGTAGGGGTTCCTGTTGTAGGAGACGCGCTCGGCTGTGGGTCTTGCAGCAACGGGTTCAGCCGGCGTGGTCGCAGGCGTATCGGGCGCGCTGGCGCAGGCCGATACCAGGATCGCCGCCGGAATCAGCGAGTGCATGAGCTTCATGTCGGTCCCACCATTGTCTTTTCTGGCGGGAACTCTGCACACGGAGAAAAGCCCGTCAAATCAGGCACGCCTGTTGCGCGAGCGACGCTGCGTCAGCGCCTTCATGGCAAGCAGTCAGATGAAAAGCGCGGCGCGGAGGAGATAGGCCGCCGTCGCCGTCACAGCGAGTCCAGCGAACCACAGCGCAACGAACCACAGGAGTTTGCGGCGAAGCGGACGGGGTTGGTCGCCGCCCTCCGGCGGACCTTCAATGGTAAACCGCATCGTCGCCAACCTTCGCTCGGAAGATCCAGTAGACATAGGCGGTATAGGCAAGGATGAGCGGCAGCAGCGGCGCCGTGCCCCACAGCAGCAGCGAGAGGGCGTTGTCTGCGGCCGCGGCTTCGGCAGGCGTCATCGCGAACGGTACGATGAAGGGCCAGAGGCTGATGGCAAGGCCGAGATAGCCGATGGCGAACAACCCGACGCTGTAGAGGTAGGGCGCGAGGTGCCGCCGCTCGTCCGCGCCACGCCAGAGCATGTAGCAGATCGCGCCGGCGATGATGGGCAGCGGCGCCATCCAGATGAAGTTGTCCCAGTCGATGCTGGTCATGGTGAGGCCCCATCGGGCCGTCACGCGCGGGTCGATACTGAGGGTCGCAAGGCTCACCGCCGCCATGGCCAGCATGACGATCAGCGCCAATTGCTTCACCCAGCTGCGTGCGCGCTCGAACAGGTCGCCCGTGGTCTTGAAGACGATCCATGCGGCGCCAAGCAGGGCGTAGCCGGCGACGACTGCCGCGGCAACAAGCATGGAGAAAGGCGTCAGCCAGTCGAGCGCCCCTCCAGCGAAGGCGCCGTTCTCGACACGAATCCCCTGCAGGAAGCCGCCAAGCACCAGCCCCTGTGCGATCGCGGCAACGATGGACCCGGCAGAGAAAGCGAAGGTCCAGAAGCGCTTTCCGCGTTCGCGGCCGTGATGGCGGAATTCGAACGCCACGCCGCGGAAGATCAGCGCGATCAGCATCATGATGATCGGCGCATAAAGCGCCGGCATGATGACCGCATAGGCTTTCGGGAAGGCTGCAAACAGTCCGCCCCCGCCCAGGACCAGCCAGGTCTCGTTGCCGTCCCACACCGGAGCGATGGCGGCCTGCATCTGGTCGCGCTCGCGTGTGTCCTTCGCAAAGGGGAACAGGATTCCGACGCCGAGATCGAAACCGTCGAGCGCCACATAGAGGAACACGGCGGTTGCGATCAGCATGGCCCAGATCAGCGGGAGGTCCATGTCACGCCTCCTTCACGCTCGCGCCGCGCACTCCGGCGCCCAGCGGCGTGCCCGGCGGCTCATTGCTCTTCGGCGGCGGTTCTTCGGTTTCCGGCCCCACGGCCATCAGACGCAGTATGTAGAGAGCGCCTGCCGTAAAGATGATGGCGTAGGCTATGATGAAGACCAGCAGTGAGATACCGACCGACCCCGCAGGCACCGGAGATACGGCGTCGGCCGTCCGCATGACCCCATGGACGATCCAGGGCTGGCGGCCGACCTCGGCTGTCACCCAGCCCGCCAGCACGGCGATGAAGCCCGCAGGCGACGCCACGATCATCGCGCGCTGGAACAGCGCTGCGCCATCGAGCCTGCGCATCGCCCAGAGAACGGCGCCCCAAAGACCAAGCGCCAGCATGATCACGCCCAGGCCGACCATGACGCGGAAGGCCCAGAAGGTGATCCACACCGGCGGCCGGTCCTCTTTCGGAAATGTATCGAGGCCCTGAAGTACGGCGTCGGCGTCGCCCACATTTATCCAGGAGCCGGCGCCGGGGATCGCGATCTCGAAATGGTTTTTCTGCGCCTCTTCGTCCGGCCAGCCGATCAGCACGGTGGGCTGGGCGCCGGTCGTCCACCAGCCTTCGAGGGCGGCAACCTTCGCCGGCTGGTACTCGTGGGCGACCACGCCGCTCTCATGCCCGGCCAGCACCTGAACAGGCGTCGTCAGCGCCACCATCAGCACTGCCATTCGCAGCGACGTCCGCGCCTCTGGCGATGACTTGCCCTTCAGCAGCAGGAAGGCGGAGGCGCCGCCCACCACCATCGCGGTCGTGAGATAGGCGGCCAGCACCATGTGGACATAGCGGATCGGGAAGGAGGGATTGAAGATCACGTCCCAGAAGGAAGTGGCGATTAGATCCCCATCCGGCTCGACGGCAAAGCCTTGCGGCGTCTGCATCCAGGAATTGGCCGAGAGGATCCAGAAGGCGGAAATCAGCGTACCGACGGCGACGATGCAGGTTGAGGCAAAGTGCAGCCCCGGCCCGACGCGTTTCCACCCGAACAGCATGATGCCGAGGAAGGACGCCTCGAGGAAAAACGCCGTCAGCACCTCATAGCCGAGCAGCGGCCCGATGACATTGCCGACCTTGGCGGAAAACACGCTCCAGTTCGTGCCGAACTGGTAGCTCATCACCACGCCGGTGACGACGCCCATCCCGAAGGAGATGGCGAAGACCTTCAGCCAGAAGAGGTAAAGGTTGCGGAAGCGCTCCTGCTTCGTCGCCAGCCACAGGCCTTCGAGGACTGCGAGGAAGGAGGCAAGCCCGATCGTGAAGGCCGGAAAGATGATGTGAAAGCCGATCGTGAAGGCGAACTGCAGTCTCGCAAGGAGAAGTGCATCCCATTCCACGTCGCGACTCCAATCGCGCTATAATTCCTGAAAGATAGGTCGAGTCCGGGGATGCGGCCATTGGGGGACAGCGCCGGATGCGACATTATATGGTCCGGCAAGATGTCGCGACTATCGGGGGATGTTCAGAAGCCAAATCGCTTCAGCGTCTCGCCGATCCGCACCCTCATCGATGGATCACGAAATGGGAAGGCTCGGAGAAAGTCGTCGCTGTTGAGATGTTGCGCCCGGGCGTGCGCGGATTGGGCCCATGACCTCGCACGGGCCTCATTCGCATTGAGACCGTGGGCGACGACAGCGATCATTTCGATCAGGGCGTGCGCCCCGGGGGAGTTAGCCGCGCGTTCGGCCCAGTCCACCGCTTGATCCGGTTCGCCCTGCGCGAGATGGGACAACGCCCTCACGCCGAGCATCCCGTAGAGCAGGGGATCAAGCGGACTGAGCGCGAGCGCCGCATCGATATTTGCCTGGCTCGACTTGGCGCTGCCGAGCAGGGCTTCGGTCCAGCCTCTGGAATACCGCGCCTGCGCATAGTTGGGGTTGAGCGAGTTGGCGCGCTCAAGCCACGGGAGGCTGCTTTCAAGATCTCCGCGGAGCCAGAAGACGCGGCCCATGGTGAAATGCCCGAACGGGTCCATCGGATCGCGCTCTAGGCATTGCGCAGCGTAGTGATGCGCGAGCTTTGCTGCTTCATCGCCGTCGGTGTAGCGCAGGAAGGCGTTCTGGAACTGGGTGAAGGAGAGCCCAGCATAGGCGCGGGCAAAGCCGGGCTCCATCGCGACGGCCCGTTCGAAGAAGGCCGTCGCCGTTTCATTGTCCGCCTTGTTGAAGCGGTACATGTGGTGCAGGCCGAGGTGGTAGGCCGACCAGGCGTCGAGGTTCGCCGGCGATGTGAGCTGCGCGCGGCGGGCCTCGTTCAGCGGGATCCTGACCTCGACAGCCGCCGTAACCGCTCCAACGATCTCATCGCGAATGTCGTGGACCGCGCGAGGGTCGCCCCGGAAGCGCTCGCTCCAGACAATTCCCTTGTCGCGCGTGTCGCTGAGCTCGACCGACACGGACATGGCTTCGCCAAGGATTTCGACGACGCCGGTCAGGCAATAGCGGACATTGAGTTCGGCCCGGACGCGATCGAGCGTGATGTCGCCGCCGCGGAGGCGGAATGACGAGCCCCGGGCAATCACGAACAGCCAGTGCAGCCTCGACAATTCGGTGATGAGATCGTGCGGCAACGCATCGGCGATCGGAAAGGCCGGATCGGCGACGCCGACCAGGCGGAAAGGCAGGACGGCGATACTTGGCCGCGACGTCTCGGCCTCCTCGACAACGCTCGGGGCAGGCTCGTGCCCCAAAGTGACCTGAGGGGCCATCGCCACATCCGCGACGAAGCGGAAACCGCGGCCATGGACGGTCCGGATCACCCGCTGGGCGCGGCCGTCGTCGCCGACTGCCTGGCGGGCGGACTTGATGCGGCTGGCGACAGCGGAGTCCGACACGATGCGCCCGCCCCAGACTTCGTCGACGATCTCGTCCTTGCTGACCATGCGATCGCGGTTTTCGATCAGGAAGCGAAGCAACGCGAAGACCTGCGGCTCAAGAGCGATGGCGGCCCCATCCGCCCTCAACTCCACCCTGTCGGTGTCCAGCTCGTATGGCCCAAAAGCGTGGATCATCAGGGGCAACATAGCCTATCCCCCTGCTATCTCCAGAAAATCTCCAGATCGTCTGCAAGCTTGGGAGCGGCCCCTCGGGTAGGTCTTGGTCATTCCGGCGCTGTTGCCGGCCAGAACAGGAGGGCGACATGCCGCTCGTCACCATCGAAGTTATCAAGGACGTTTTCACGCCCGACCAGAAGCAGGACATGATCCAGAAGGTCACCAACGCGATGGTCGCCGTCGAAGGCGAGGCGCTGCGCGGCGTGACTTGGGTCCGCGTGCAGGAAATCCAGCAAGGCGACTGGGGAATCGGAGGTCAGACGCTGAAAGCGTCGGACGTGCGCGCCATGGCCCGACAGGCTGCGACCTGAGCATCGACAGAAGGGAGGAGGCTTCAATGCTTACGACATCCAGATCGATTACGGCAGCGATGATGATCTCTGCCGCCGCGCTTTCGGCGTGCTTGACCAGCGACGCGCAGGCGCCGCAGGAAAAGCCTCTGGCAACCCGGGCCGATGACCCGCTGGCCTGGGGACCGTGCCCGCCGATCTTTCCGAAAGGGTGCGAGATAGCGGTGCTGCACGGAGATCCCGCAAAGCCCAACGCGGACGTTTTCCTCCGCGTGCCGGGCGGATATGAAATCCCGACCCACTCGCACACATCGGCCGAGCGCATGGTCCTGGTCGCAGGTCAGCTGCGTGTCCAGTACAAGGGATCGGCAGCGGCGACGCTCAGCCCCGGGCAGTACGCCTACGGTCCCTCGAAGCTGCCTCATCGTGCGAACTGCCTCAGCAGGGAATCGTGCACCCTGTTCATCGCCTTCGAAGGTCCAGTCGATGCGGAAGCGTCCGCTTTGCTCGACTGACGAAGTTCCTGCAGGCATGGCGCTGCAAAAGACGGTGCAACCGCATCGGCGTCGTGCCTGCAGAGCTGCCAAAGAGATGTTCCTCCCCGAAGCAAACGGGCCTCACGCGGAGCTTGCCGCGGCGGGGCCCGTGCGCTTGAGTGTGCGCTGGAGGACGATTCATGAAGTTCTATAATTCCATCGGACCCAATCCGCGCGTCGTGAAGATGTTCATGGCGGAGAAGGGCATCGACATCCCGCGTGTCGAGGTAGACCTGCGCGCCGGGGAGAACCGTCAGCCTGCCCACCTTGCGCGCAACCCGTCCGGCCAGATGCCGACGCTGGAGCTGGACGATGGCCGATATCTCGCCGAGGTGACGGCGATCTGCGAATACCTCGAAGAGAAGTACCCGAACCCGCCGCTCATCGGCGCAACCCCTGAAGAACGCGCGATGACCCGCATGTGGACGCGTCGCGTCGATCTTTACATCGTCGAACCCATGCTCACCGGCTTCCGCGGCGCCGAGGGCTACAACTTCTTCAAGGACCGCATGCGCCTGCTTCCCCAGGCCGCCGCCGACCTGAAAGCGCTCGCGCAGGAAAAGATCGCGTGGCTCGACGGCCTGATCGCCGGCCGGGACTTCATTGCCGGCGGCCGCTTTACGCTGGCCGACATCCTGCTGTTCTGCACTATGGATTTCGCCGCAACCGTGGGCCAGCCAGTGAATCGCGGGAATGCGAATATCGCGGCCTGGTTCGATCGCGTCGCCGCGCGGCCGAGCGCCGAGGCAAGCAAGAAGTAGGGCC
>DATBNA010000629.1:0-2718 GCA_036554545.1 Hyphomonadaceae bacterium | reverse complement strand
CTCACGTCCTTCTGCCTGATCGACAGTTCTTCGCCGGCGGCGATGCGGATCTGTTCCTGCACCAGGTCGACATGGGTGATCATTTCGGTGACCGGATGCTCGACCTGCAGGCGCGTATTCATCTCGATGAAATAGAACTCGCCATCCTCGTACAGGAATTCGATCGTGCCGACGCCAAGATAGCCGAGCTTCCTGATCGCCGCCGTCACGGTCTTGCCGATGGCGGAGCGCTGATCTTCGTCGATGGCAGGCGAGGGCGCTTCTTCGAACACTTTCTGGTGGCGGCGCTGCAGCGAGCAGTCGCGCTCGCCGAGATGGATGACATTGCCATGGCTGTCGGCGACGACCTGGATCTCGATATGCCGCGGCTTGCCGAGGTATTTTTCCATGTAGACGCCGTCATTGCCGAAGGCGGCCTTCGCCTCCGCGCGCGCCGTGAGGAAGGCGTTCTCGACTTCGTCGGCCGACCAGGCGACCTTCATGCCGCGTCCGCCCCCGCCGGCTGTCGCCTTGATCAGCACCGGATAGCCGATCTTCCTGGCGATCGCCCCTGCGTCTTCGACTGAATCGACGCCGCCGTCCGACCCCGGCACGACAGGAATGCCCGCCGCCTTCACCGATTCCTTGGCGGTGATCTTGTCGCCCATCATCCGGATGTGTTCGGGCCTCGGGCCGATGAAGGTGATTTTGTGCTTCTCGACGATCTCCGCGAACTTGGCGTTTTCGGAGAGGAAGCCATAGCCGGGATGGATGGCGTCGGCGTTGGTGATCTGCGCCGCCGTCACGATGGCGGGGATGTTGAGATAGGATTTGGGCGAGGGCGCAGGGCCCACGCACACGCTCTCGTCGGCGAGGCGCACGTGCATGGCGTTGCGATCGGCCTCCGAATGGACAGCCACAGTCTTGATGCCCATTTCCTTGCAGGCGCGCAGCACCCGCAGTGCGATCTCGCCCCGGTTCGCAATGAGAATCTTCTCGAACATCGCGTTCGCTTATTCGATGATGACGAGCGGTTCGCCGAACTCGACCGGCTGTGTATTCTTGACCAGGATCTGCGTGACCTTCCCCGCGCGCGGCGCCGTCACGGGGTTGAACGTCTTCATCGCCTCGATCAGCAGCAGCGTCTGGCCTTCGGTGACGGTGTCGCCGGCCTTCACGAAGGTTGGGGAATTCTCGTCAGGCTGAAGATAGATGGTGCCGACCATGGGCGACTTCACCGCGCCTGGATGATCGCCGGCGGCGGCCTTCGTGGCCGGCGCGGCGGCCGCAGCAGCAGGAGCAGCGGCGGCGACAGGCGCGGCGGCATGATGGACAGGCGCTGCGGCGGCATAGACGGTTTTGGTCTCGGGCTTCACGACCTTGATGCGGAGGCCGCCCTGTTCGATCTCGATCTCGCCAAGGTCCGCCTCGCGCAGGATGGCCGCGAGCTCGCGGATCAGGCCCGTGTCAAACTTGCCGTTCTTGTCAGGCATGACCCTCAACTTCTCCGTTGTTCAGCAAGTCGCGCCGCGGCTTCGATGGCCAGGCGGTATCCAAGAGGTCCGAACCCGGCGATCAGGCCGGAGGCGGCGGGCGACACCAGGCTCTTGTGCCTGAAGTCCTCCCGAATCCCGGGATTGCTGAGATGCACTTCCACGACAGGAATGGTCAACACCTTGAGCGCGTCGTGCAGGGCGACCGAGGTGTGGGTGTAGCCGCCGGCGTTTATGACTACGGCCTGCGCCTGTCTACGGGCCTCCTGGACCCAGTCGACAAGCTCGCCCTCATGGTTGGACTGGCGGAAAACAAGCGTTGCGCCGACGCTTTTTGCCGCGTCCTGCGACAGCTTTTCCAGGTCGGCCAGAGTTCCCTTGCCGTAGATGTGCGGCTCGCGCTCACCCAGCAGGTTGAGGTTAGGTCCGTTCAGGCAGTAGATGGTCAAACTCATGACAGGCTAGTACCTGAGACCGGCTCGCAAGGCACGCCCCAAATGGGGCTCGCGGCAGCGAATGAATAGGCGAATCCGCTGTTGAATCAAACAGTAGATAAATGCCTGAGGAGGTCAGGTGAATCTCTTCGTGAACGGCGAGGCAACCAAGGCGCCTGACAGCGTCACCGTGGCGGCGTTCCTGGAGGGGCTCGGCCTGCCGCAGAAGGGCGTCGCCGTGGAGCGCAACCGGGAGATTGTTCCGCGTTCGGCCTATGGTTCGACGGTTCTCGCCGAAGGCGACCGGATCGAGATCGTGCAGTTTGTTGGAGGCGGATGACTCTCGCCGCTCATCCCGGCGAAAGCCGGGACCCAGGGCCGACGTCAAGGCTTGTGTTGACTTGGGGCTGCAGCGGGAATTCAGAACAAGCCTCAACATGATCCCTGGGTCCCGGCTTTCGCCGGGATGGGCGGTGTGAGCGATGCCTGATACGACAACCACGAGCGACAAACTCATCATCGCCGGCAAGGCGTACACTTCGCGTCTCATCGTAGGCACGGGAAAGTACGCCAGCTACGCGCAGAACGCCGAAGCCGCCGAAGCCGCGGGCGCCGAGATCGTCACCGTCGCGCTGCGCCGCGTGAATGTCGCCGACAAGGGCTCGGACCGGCTGGTCGACCATCTCGATCCGAAGAAGTTCACCTACCTGCCCAACACCGCCGGCTGCTACACCGGCGAGGACGCCGTGCGCACGCTGCGCCTTGCGCGCGAGGCAGGCGGCTGGTCGCTGGTGAAGCTGGAAGTCCTTTCA
>DATBNA010000607.1:0-7593 GCA_036554545.1 Hyphomonadaceae bacterium | reverse complement strand
ATCGTTTTCGGCGAAGGCGTCGTAGGCGCGGCGCATCGCAGGGAAGTCCGTGGGATCAACGCCCCGCAGCCGGCCGGCCACGGCTTCGCGCGCCATGGCGAGGTCGCGTGTGATGCCAGCAACGGCGCTCAAACCGTCCATCCGGAACCAGTCCCAGGTTTTTTCAATGGTGAGGATGCAACCTCACATCTGCATGGTCCAGCCTTCCACTGCCATGGAAGCCTGCCGGACTGCTTCTGTGAGAGTCGGATGCGCGTGGCAGGTACGGGCGATATCTTCGGACGATGCGCCGAATTCCATGGCGACGCAGACTTCGGCGATCATCTCGCCGACGCCGACGCCGACAAGATGGGCGCCGAGAACCTCGTCAGTTTCCGCGTGCGCGAGTATCTTAACGAAGCCGTCGGTCTCGTGGTTGGTCCTGGCGCGCGAGTTGGCGGAGAACGGGAACCTGCCGGCCTTGTAGGGCACGCCTTCGGCCTTGAGCTCCTCTTCCGTCTTTCCGACCCAGGCGATCTCGGGCTTGGTGTAAACGACGCCGGGAATGATGTTGTAGTTCACGTGGCCTGCCTTGCCGGCGATGAGTTCGGCGCAGGCGACGCCTTCGTCTTCCGCCTTGTGCGCCAGCATTGGGCCCGAGGTGACGTCGCCGATGACCCAGACGCCTTCCGCAGACGTGCGGTAGTGATCGTTGGCGATCATCCCGCGCTTGTCGGGCGTGACGCCGACCGTCTCGAGGCCGAGGCCCTTGGTGTAGGGACGGCGGCCGATGGCGACGAGGACGACGTCGGCATCGATCGATTCGGTCTCGCCGCCTGCCGCAGGCTCCATGTTGAGCTTCAGCTTGGCCTTGAGCTTGTCGACGCCGGTGACCTTCATGCCGAGGCGGAACTGGATGCCCTGTTTGGTGAAGATGCGCGGGCACTGCTTGGCGACTTCGCCGTCAGCGCCGGGGAGGATACGGTCGAGATATTCGACGACGGTGACTTCGGACCCAAGACGCCGCCAGACCGAGCCGAGTTCGAGGCCGATGATGCCGGCGCCGATGACGATCATGCGCTTGGGCACGGATTTCAGCGACAGGGCGCCGGTGGAGGAGACGATGCGCTCCTCGTCGATCTCGACGCCGGGGAGCGGGGTGGGTTCGGAGCCGGTGGCGATAACGATGTTCTTCGTTTCCAGAACTTTGTCGCCGACCACGACGCGGCCGGGACCGTCGATGCGGCCTTCGCCGCTGAAGACGGTGACCTTGTTCTTCTTCATGATGAAGGCGACGCCGGCGGTAAGGCCGTTCACGGCGTCCTGCTTCTGCTTCAGCATGTTGTCGAGGTTGAGCCTGAGGCCTTCGACCTCGATGCCGAGGGCGGCGAAATCCTTGCCGGCGGTCTCGTAGAGTTCCGAGGCGTGCAGCAGCGCCTTGGAAGGGATGCAGCCGACATTGAGGCACGTGCCGCCGAGCTTGTCGCGCTTTTCAATGAGGGCGACCTTGAGACCGAGCTGACCGCAGCGCGTGGCGCAATTGTAGCCGCCCGGGCCACCGCCGATGATGACGACGTCAAAGGCTTCGCTCATGGATTGGTCTTTCAGGTGCGTTCCGAATTGCGCGGGAACCTATACACGCGAGGGGCCCGGTCAACACGCTGAATATGGGTCTGCGCGAGGGGTGCTGGAACGCCTGTAAAGCGAGCGGTGAGGCCGGCTAATCGCGGCCGGTGATCGCGGCGATTCCGGCAATCAGCAGAAGGCCGAGGCCTACGGCGATGTCGTTTTCCCAGACCTCCCAGCCGGTCCAGAACGGCTTTTCGAGATAGATCGCAAAACCCGCCGCGACCACGCCGCCGACAATGGCGAGCATGGCGCCGCCAACGCCGCCCACCAGCACGATGACGCCGCCGACCACGCCGAAGAGGCCGCCGATGACGGGGACGACGAAGTCGGGGTTGGAGAGGAGCGGCAGGAGCTTGTCCATGTCGCCCAGTTCGGTGAGTTCGATGAACTGGCTGGTGGTGTGCACCAGCAGCCATCCGGCCGCCGCCATGATCAGAAGCGCTGCGAGGCGCCTCATGACACTGTTCGGGATTGCATTTGCCCCTGCCCCGGTCCCTGTCCCAAGCGCGGTGACTCTACCGCCGGCGATCGCGTGCGATCAATGGCGCAATTCAGCGAAGCAGGCCGCGGAAGGCGGCGGACCACACCAGCATGGCGATGATGAGCGAGATCCATCCGGCATTGACCGTTGAGGCGCTGGGGCGGGCATGGGCGGCTGCTTCCGCCGTCGGCGCGCGGCGGGCGACATGCTCTCGCCAGATGAAATAGACGCCCTGCCCGGCGACCAGCAGCGCCACCATCCAGACGGCGAAGGAGTGGAGCAGGATCATCGCCAGCGACGTGGCGGCAAGGACGACGGCCTGCCCGGCGATCCACCCGCGGCGGGCGGCATCGTCGCGATCAGCCCAGCGGTTGGCGGCCTCCTTCGCCGGGGTCTCCTTGCGCGAAGGCGCCGCGGGGAATTGATCGTCAGCCGTCGGCGGCCCGACGACTTCAAGGTCGCGCGCGGTCTTTTCCAGCTTCGCCGTCAGGGAATCGAGCGCCATCTCCGTACGGATCTGGCGGAACAGCATGAAGGCGCCGACGAGCCAGAACAGGCCCGCGAGGCGGACGCTCCATTGCAGAAGGCCGTCGGAGAAGGCCTCGAGCGTCACTGCGGGCTAGAGGTCGAGCAGCAGGCGTTCGGGGTCTTCGAGCGCTTCCTTGACGCGGACCAGGAAGGTGACCGCTTCCTTGCCGTCGACCAGGCGGTGGTCGTAGCTGAGCGCGAGATACATCATCGGGCGGGCGACGATCTTGCCCTCAATGACGACGGGGCGCTCGTCGATGCGATGCATGCCGAGCACGCCCGACTGCGGCGGGTTGAGGATCGGGGTCGACATCAGCGAGCCGTAGACGCCGCCGTTCGAGATGGTGAACGTGCCGCCCTGGAGATCGTCCATCGACAGCTTGCCTTCGCGGGCGAGCGCGCCGAGGCGGCCGATCTCGGCTTCGATCTCGGCCAGCGTCATGGTGTCGGCGTCGCGCACGACGGGGACGACGAGGCCTTTGTCGGTGCCGACGGCGACGCCCATATTGTAGTAGTTCTTGTAGATGATGTCGCCGCCATCGATCTCGGCGTTGACGGACGGGATCTCCTTCAGTGCAGCGACGCAGGCGCGCACGAAGAAGCCCATGAACCCAAGTTTGACTCCGTGCTTCTTCTCAAAGGCGTCCTTGTGGCGTTTGCGCAGCTCCATCACTTCAGACATGTCGACGTCGTTGAACGTCGTGAGCATGGCGGCGGTGTTCTGGGCTTCCTTGAGGCGGCGCGCGATCGTCTGGCGCAGGCGCGTCATCTTCACCCGCTCTTCGCGGGGACCAAGCTCGCGCGGCGTGTGCGGGACTTCGGCGGCCGGCGCAGGCGCGCGGGCAACCGCAGGCTTCGGCGTTTCGGCGACGTATTTCAGCGCATCGCCCTTGGTGGCGCGGCCGCCCTTGCCGGTGCCGGGAATTTCGGCCGGGCTGACGCCGGCTTCAGCAGCGATGCGTCCAACCGACGGCGCGACCTTTTCGGTGACGCGTGTCGTGGTCGCTGCCGGAGCGGCAGCGGATGCAGCTGGCTTGGAGGAAGCAGCGGGCTTGGCGGTCGGGGCAGGAGCAGCAGCGCCGGCGGCGCCTTCCTGCAGGCGGGCGATGATCTTGCCGATCTGGACGGTCTCGCCTTCCTTGACCAGCTGTTCGGTAATGACGCCGTTGGCGGGCGCCGGAACTTCGACGGCGACCTTGTCGGTCTCGATTTCGGCGATGGGATCGTCCTGCTTCACGGCCTGGCCGGGTTTCACGAGCCAGTTGGCGAGCGTTCCTTCAGTGACGCTCTCGCCCATCGCGGGCACCTTGATATCCATGACGTCTCCAGATCGGTCTCAAGCCGGCCGGGCCGGCGCGCAGGATGTAACCCCAGTCGGGCGATTTGGGGAGGGGCAAGGGCCCTCCCTGTTAAAACAGGATCCTCGGGTCAAGCCCGAGGATGACTTCGTCACTTCTCGAATGCCGCGTCGAGGAAGGCGGCGAGTTCCTTGTTGTGGAGCGCCATGGTGCCGGCGGCGGTGGAGGCCGAGGCGGGGCGGCCGACATAGCGGGGGCGCTTGTTCTTGACGTCGAGCTTTTCGAGCGTCTTCTCGATGTTCCACTCGACGAAGGACCAGCCGCCCATGTTGCGGGGCTCTTCCTGGCACCAGACCATGTCGGCCTGGCTGAAGCGGGCGAGTTCCTTCATCAGGGACGCAACCGGGAAGGGATAGAGCTGCTCGACGCGCAGCAGGTAGACATCGTCGATCTTGCGCTTCTCGCGCTCCTCGAAGAGGTCGAAATAGACCTTGCCCGAGCACATCACGACGCGGCGGATCTCCTTGTCGGGACGCAGCGTGACTTCGGCCCTGCACTCCGCACGCTCGGCGCCGTCCTCGAGGATGCGGTGGAACGAGGTGTTGGGCAGCATGTCCTTGTAGAAGCTCACGGCGCGCTTGTGGCGGAGCAGCGACTTCGGCGTCATGACGATCAGCGGCTTGCGGTAGTCGCGGTGAATCTGGCGGCGCAGGGCGTGGAAGTAGTTCGCCGGCGTCGTGCAGTTGACGACCTGCATGTTGTCCTGCGCGCACATCTGGAGGAAGCGCTCGAGGCGGGCGGAAGAGTGTTCCGGGCCTTGGCCTTCATAGCCGTGCGGCAGGAGGCAGACGAGGCCGCACATGCGAAGCCATTTGCGCTCGCCGGAGGAGATGAACTGGTCGAACAGCACCTGGGCGCCGTTGGCGAAGTCGCCGAACTGGGCTTCCCAGAGTGTGAGCGTGTTCGGGGCCGTAAGCGAGTAGCCATACTCGTAGCCGAGGACGGCTTCTTCCGAGAGCAACGAGTCGATGACTTCGTAATTGGCCTGGGTCGGGCTGATGTGGTTGAGCGGCGTGTAGCGCTCTTCCGTTACCTGATCGACGAAGTGGGAGTGGCGCTGGGTGAAGGTGCCGCGGCACGAATCCTGGCCTGACAGGCGGACGGGGAAGCCTTCATCGAGCAGCGTGGCGAAGGCCATGTGCTCGGCCATGCCCCAGTCGAGGTTCTCGCCGCTCTCCGCCATCTTGCGGCGGGCTTCGACGGTGCGGGCGACGGTCTTGTGGATGTTGAAGCCTTTGGGGACCTCGGTGATCCTGAGGCCAATCTGCTTCAGCTTGGCGAGCGGAACGCCGGTCTTGCCGCGGCCTTCATCGTCCTTCGGCAGCCCGAGGCCGGCCCATTTTCCGTCGAGCCAGTCGGCGGCGCCCGGCTTGAATGTCCTGGCCTTGTCGAACTCGGAATTGAGATGGGCTTCCATCTCGGCGACCATGTTCTCGACGGCCTGCTCGGTGATGACGCCTTCGTCGATGAGACGGCGCGAATAGAGTTCGCGGGTCGAGGACTGGTCGCGGATCTTCGCGTACATGATCGGCTGCGTCATCGTCGGATCGTCGCCCTCGTTGTGGCCGAACCGGCGGTAGCAGAACATGTCGATGACCACGTCCTTGCGGAAACGCTGGCGGTATTCGATGGCGACGCGGGCGGCATGGACGACGGCCTCGGGATCATCGCCGTTGACGTGGAAGATCGGCGCCTGGACCATCAGCGCGACATCGGACGGATAAGGAGACGAGCGCGAGAAGGACGGAGCGGTGGTGAAGCCGATCTGGTTGTTGACGATGAAGTGGACGGCGCCGCCGGTGCGATAGCCGGCGAGGCCGGAGAGCGCGAAGCATTCCGCGACGACGCCCTGGCCGGCGAAGGCCGCATCGCCGTGCAGCAGCATCGGCAGGACTTTCGAGCGGCGCTCGTCGCGCGCTTTCGGATCGGTGGCGCGGGTGCCGCCGGCCTCGACCTCGTCGAAGAACTGTTTCGCGCGGGCTTTCCCAAGCACGACAGGGTTGACGATTTCGAGGTGGGACGGGTTCGCGGTCAGGGACAGGTGGACATTGTGGCCGTCGAACTCGCGGTCGGACGAGGCGCCGAGGTGGTATTTGACGTCGCCCGAGCCGTAGTCGTCCGAGCCCTGGGTGTTGCCGCCCTGAAACTCGAAGAAGATCTTGTGGTAGGGCTTGCCCATCACCGCCGCGAGGACGTTGAGGCGTCCGCGGTGCGGCATGCCAAGGATGATCTCGTCGACGCCGAGGGCGCCGCCGCGCTTGATGATCTGTTCGAGCGCCGGGACGGCGGCTTCACCGCCATCGAGACCGAAACGCTTGGTGCCCGGATAGCGCTTGTGCAGGAAGCGTTCGAAGGCCTCGGCCTCGACCAGCTTCTTGAGGATGGCGCGCTTGCCTTGCGGCGTGAACGCGATCTCCTTGTCCTTGCCTTCGATGCGCTGCTGGATCCAGGACTTCTCCTCCGGATCCGAGATGTGCATGAACTCGACCGCGAACGTGCCGCAATAGGTGCGCTTCAGGATGTCGAGCATCTGGCGCGGGGTCGCAAATTCGAGACCCATCACGTTGTCGATATAGATCTTGCGATCCATGTCCTTCGGACCGAAGCCGTAGGTCTTGGGATCGAGCTCGGGCTGTTCCTCGCGCTTGAGCAGGCCCAGCGGGTCGAGGTGGGCGGCCAAGTGGCCGCGGATGCGGTAGGCGCGGATCATCATCAGCGCGCGGATCGAGTCCTGCACCTGCTGAGAGAGATCCTGCGGGCTCAGCGCCGGGCCGACCTGCGGCGCCTTCTTCGGCTCCTTCTTCGCTTCGGGCGACCAGTTGCCGTCGAGAGCGGAGACAAGTTCACCGTTCGGCGTCTTCAGCGGGCCGGGTTCGCGCCATTCGGGACCGCGGGCCGCCTTGGTTGCATTCTCTGCCGTGTCGGCAACGCGCCCGAAGAATTCCTGCCAGCTTTCGGGGACGGAGGACGGGTCCTCGGCGTACTGGGCGTAAAGCTGCTCGATATAGGCGGCGTTGGCGCCATACAGGAACGCAGTGTCCAGAAAGGCCTCGTTCTGTGAACCGCGGCCCTCGCCAGACTTGGCTTCGATGTTCATTTCCTGCGTCCTGCTTGGCGGCTAGAGCCCCTGCTCCTACCCGCCTTTCGGTGGCCTTGAGATGTCGCTTTTCGAGCGCCGACTCAACCTGTTTGGGTGAGACAAACTGCTCATATCCCAGTTACCGGTAACCGGATCGTTTCGAATGCGTAATCGCGAACGATTTCAAGGCTTAATTAGCGCCTGAGGACTTCCGACATGGTCTTGCCGAGGCGCGCCGGGCTGGGGGAGACGACGATGCCCGCCGATTCCATGGCGGCGATCTTGGATTCCGCGTCGCCCTTGCCGCCTGAAACGATGGCGCCCGCATGGCCCATTGTCCGGCCCTTGGGCGCCGTGCGGCCGGCGATGAAGCCGACCATCGGCTTCCTGCGGCCGCGTTTGGCTTCGTCCTTCAGGAACTGGGCGGCGTCTTCTTCCGCCGAGCCGCCGATCTCGCCGATCATGATGATCGACTGCGTCTCGTCGTCGGCGAGGAACATTTCCAGGACGTCGATGAACTCCGTCCCCTTCACCGGGTC
>DATBNA010000577.1:0-4181 GCA_036554545.1 Hyphomonadaceae bacterium | reverse complement strand
TTCGAGATGTTCGGCAGCGACATGTCGAACGGCTCAGCGAGCTCGTTGACGGTGGTTTCGCCGAGCGCCAGCCGCGCCAGGATCGCCCGGCGGGTGGGGTCGGCGAGGGCCGAAAAGGCTGCATCCAGGCGGTCAGGGCTCATATTTTGCTACTCAGTTAATTAGCTATCTGGCGAACTAGCGCGGACAGGGCAGCCGGTCAAGGGCTCGCTGCTGATTTTCGGATTGTCCGCGTCCGGCGGCTCGGGCCCGATCAGTCCGCCGCTTTCTCGCCGATGGCTTCGGCCGCTTCCTCGTTGAGCGCCCTGCCCTCCTTGCGGGGGACGACGAGTGGCGCAGGCTGGGTGGTGGCGATGTTGCCGCGCATGAGCGAGAGCCCTGCCCTCAGCCCGCCGGCGATCTGCATCTCCAGGCGCTGTTCGTCGCGGCGGCGGACGTCGAGGAGGATCTCGTCAGCCTCGGTTTCATCGACGCCGAGATCGACCAGCACATGCCGGCTGAAGACCAGCGCGGACTCGAGCACTTCGCGCAGCTGGTAGTCCACGCCGGCGTTGATGAGGCGGAGCGCGTGGCCACGGTCATAGGCGCGGACGAAAAGCTTGGCCTGCGGGAATTCGGCCTTCGCGAGTTCGACGATTCGGTCGGCGATGTCGGGCTTGTCGACACAGACGAGAATGGCCTCCGCCGTCCCCGCTCCGGAGGCGCGCAGCACGTCGAGCCGGGTGCCGTCGCCATAATAGACCTTGAAGCCGAAATTGCCGGCGGCGCGGATCATCTCCACGTCGGTTTCGATGATCGAAACGTCGATGCCCTTGGCCAGCAGCGGCTGGGACACGACCTGCGCGAAGCGGCCAAAGCCGACGAAGAGGACCTGGCCGTGGAGGTCGGCGGCCTCCTCGATGCCTTCGAGGGACTGCTTCACAGGCGGGGTGAGGCGCTCGACCGCGATTGCGACGAGCGGCGTAAGCGCCATGGAGAGGATGACGACGGCGGTCATGGCGGCGGCGGTTTCGGCATCCATCACGCCGGTGGAGAGCGCCCCGGCATAGAGCACGAAGGCGAACTCGCCGCCCTGGGCGAACAGCGAGGCACGATGGATGGCTTCGCGGTTGCTGGCGCGGAACAAGCGGGCGACGAGCCAGATGCCGAGCGATTTCACCGCCATGAAGGAGACGACGCCGAGGGCGATGAGCGCCCAGTTGTCGCGCACCAGGTTGACGTCGAGCGACATGCCGACGCCGAGGAAGAAGAGGCCGAGCAGGATGCCGCGGAAGGGCTCGATGTCGGCTTCGAGCTGGTGGCGGAAGGTGGACTCCGACAGCAGCACGCCGGCAAGGAAGGCGCCCATGCCCATGGAGAGGCCGCCCCACTGCATGAAGAGCGCGGCGCCGAGGACAACGAGCAGCGCTGCGGCGGTCATCACTTCGCGCGCGCCGGAGCGGGAGAGGAGTTCGAAGAAGGGGTTCATCAGCCACCGGCCTACGGCCAGGACCACCGCAATCGAGCCGAAGGCGATGACGATGCTGAGCCAGAGCGGGCGGGCGTTTTCGGCTGCGTGGCCTGCGAGCGTTCCCAGCAGCGCTACGAGCGCCAGCAGGGGGATGATCATCAGGTCTTCCATCAGGAGGATGGCGACGGAACGCTGGCCGGAAGGCGAGGTCGTCTCGCCGCGGTCGTCCATCATCTTCATGATGACGGCGGTGGAGGAAAGAACGAAGCCCGCTGCGCCGATGAAGGCGGCGGCGGGGGCAAGACCAAAGGCCGCCCAGGAGAGGACAGCGAGCAGAGCGGTGCATACCAGCACCTGCGTGAGGCCGAGGCCAAAGATGTCCTTGCGCATGGCCCAGAGCTTGGCCGGGCGCATTTCGAGGCCGATGATGAAAAGGAACATCACCACGCCAAGTTCAGCGACGTGGAGGACGGCCTGCGGATCGTTGAAGAGCCGCAGGGCATGAGGCCCGATGATGACGCCGGCGGCGATGTAGCCCAGCACGGCGCCGAGGCCGATGCGGCGGAAGATGGGGACGGCGATCACGCCGGCGGCCAGCAACGCCACAGCCAGGCTCAGATCCACTCCGCCGGCCGCTTCGTGTTCCATATGCCCTCGCCTTCAGTTCAAGACTTCAACACATGGACGCGATAGGCAACGATTCCCGCAAGAAGCAGAGCCCCAATTCCCAGAATGACGCCCGTGACGGCGGCGACCAGCGGGGCTTCGGCGAGATGGGCGACCTCGCGGTTGGCGAATCCCCAGGCGGCGGCGAGCGCGCAGACAGCCGCGATGCCCAGGCAGATGCTGATCGTGAGCTTCGGGTTCCTCATGGCGATGGCGACGCCGCGCCGGGTGATCCTGGTGTAGTGGGCGAACACTTTTGTTGCCTCGCGGCCTTCGCCGGCTGCGACGGGCACGCGCAGGAAAGTGTGCGTGAAGCTGAATCCGCCGGTTCCGCTCGCGCCTGCACTCCGGCGGGTCTTGAAGTGAAACTCGAAGCAGGACGGCGCGCCCTGCACCCATTCGATGCTCTGGAGGTCGTCGAGACCGCCGGGGATCAGGTCGTGGTAGTCCTCGTCGGCGATGACCGCCTTCTTTGCAAAGACGACGTCGCCGTCGCGTGGCGAGCCTTCGCGCAGGTTGAGCACGTTGTACGGCCGGCCGGCGGCGATGAAGCGTTTCTCCTGTTCGCGGAAGGCGGCCCATTCGGCCGCGGACACGCGCCAGCGGGCGATCTCGCCGACGCCGGATTCGAGCTGTTCCTTGCGCAGGCCGGAGACGGCAGAGGATATGAAGTAGACGAGCGCTGCTGGCCCGATGGCGAGACCTACAAAGATCGGCAGGCCCGAAGCCAGGGTTTCACCCTCGCGCTCGAACATCCAGATGCCGAAGAGCGTGAGGACCGCGCCGCCTGCGGCGAGACCGCCGGAGACCAGCAGCGTGCGCTTTGTACTCCGCATCTATCTCAGCCGCTTCTCGAACTCGGGGAAGAAAGCCTCCGCGTCAGCGGCGAGGCGTTGTTCGAGCTTGCGATAGAGAGAAAGGACTTCCTCACCGGCCTTGGTGAGGACCGCGCCGCCGCCGCGCTTGCCGCCTGTCTTGGGTTCGACCAGCGGCTTGCGGAAATGAGTGTTCATCGAATCGACCAGCTGCCAGGCGCGCGAATAGCTCATGTCCATGGCCTTGGCCGCCTTGGAGATGGAGCCTTCGGCAGCGATGCGCTCGAGCAAATCGGCCTTGCCGGGGCCAAATGCACGCTCGCCCTTGGTCACGACACGCGCTGTGATCCTGATGGATGCCGACATCCGACGCCTCCCTCAACACCGAGAGGATGGCCGATGGCATGGCGCGCGGGAAGCCCCTAGCTCGGCGGGCGCAATGTGCGAGCGTGCTGGAGCGACGGGATCTTGCCACGGACTTCGTCGACGCGCGCGAGGTCGAGCGTTGCGGTGATGACGCCGGGCTCCGTTCCGGTTTCCGCGAGGATTTCGCCCCAGGGATCGATGATCAGGCTGTGGCCGTAGGTTTCGCGGCCGTCCTCATGCCTGCCGCCCTGCGCCGGTGCGATGATGAAGCAACCGGTCTCGATGGCGCGGGAGCGCAGCAGGATGTGCCAGTGCGCCTCGCCGGTGATGCGGGTGAAGGCGGAGGGAACGGCGATGATCCTGGCGCCGCCGACGGCGAGCTGGCGATAGAGGTCTGGAAAGCGGACATCGTAGCACACTGTCAGGCCGAGCGGGCCGGCGGGGAGCTGGGCGATCACCGTCCGGTCGCCGGCGGCGAAGCTGTCTGACTCCCGATAGACGTTTCCGGCGTTCAGCTGGACGTCGAACATGTGGATCTTGTCGTAGCTGGCGATGACGGCGCCGCTGGGGCCGATCAGGAAGCTGCGGTTGGCGCATTTGTTTCCACCAGCCCGGATGGCGATGGAGCCGATGAGAAGCGTGACGCCGAGGTCCCTGGCCAGGGCCCGGAACGCCTTGAGGCCCGGGTCCGCCTCCTCCGTGGTGGATTTTTCCCAGACAGCGCCGGGCTTGCGGTCGAGCAGGGTCGTCATTTCCGGGGTGGCGATCAGCTCAGCCCCGTGGCCCGCCGCCTGGCGGATCAGGGCGGAGGCGTCGGCTATGTTCCGGGCAACATCGGTCCCGGAGCGCATCTGGACGCAGGCCACCTTGATCTGGGACATAGC
>DATBNA010000550.1:0-9285 GCA_036554545.1 Hyphomonadaceae bacterium | reverse complement strand
TTTGCGGAGGCTGTAGCCGACTTTAAGGCTCGGCTGGTTCGATGCCGATCCGGACTTCCAGGTCGCCACGTAGAAATTGACCTCGCCATGATCGACGCTCTTTGGCGCCTTGTCGGAAGGTTCGACTGCGGCGAAGCACACGAGATCCTTGCCGACGTTCTCGGTGAAGACGCGCCAGTCCTTGTATCGGCCGATCGCCTTGGCCTGCGCTGACGCCGAAGGCGCCACAGAGACGGCGAGCGTCACAAGAAAGGCGATGGCCCGCGCCATGGACAATCCTCCGGTCCAGCTCTGCCCAAGACCTGAATACGGATGAAACTTGACGCAAGCCTTAAAGCCAGCCCCAGGCATCACTTAGCGGGGAGCGCGTTTTGCGAGGATCCGCTGCAGCGTGCGCCTGTGCATGTTGAGACGCCGAGCAGTTTCCGAAACGTTGTGATTGCAAAGCTCGTAGACCCGCTGGATGTGCTCCCACCGCACGCGGTCGGCCGACATGGGGTTTTCCGGCGGCTCGGGCCGGTTTTCGCGGCCGGTCAGCAGCGCGTTCACGATGTCGTCGATATCCGCGGGCTTGGGCAGGTAGTCGATCGCCCCGGCTTTCACCGCCGCCACCGCAGTCGCAATGGCGCCGTAGCCGGTGAGGATTACCGCGTGGCTGTCCT
Source organism: Hyphomonadaceae bacterium (assembly GCA_036554545.1). Lineage (GTDB taxonomy): Bacteria > Pseudomonadota > Alphaproteobacteria > Caulobacterales > Hyphomonadaceae > UBA7672. The sequence continues at coordinate 8,623 of DATBNA010000550.1, read as the reverse complement.
CGCGGGCGCGCTGCAGTGCTTCGACAACCTCAAGGCCTGATCCATCCTCGAGTCGCAAGTCGACCACGGCGAAGGCTGGCTGCTGTTTCTTGAGGTGATCGCGCGCTTCTGCAACAGACCCAAGCGAGGCCACGTCGAAGCCGCGCTGGCCGAGGGCCCGCGCCAGACGCGCCCGAAATGGCGCATCGTCGTCCAGAACCAGCAACGTGCGATCTTCGAGCGCCGCGACCCGTGGGTCTGATTCAACCTGCTCGTCCACTCTTGTCTCCCGTAGAGGCGAGTGAGTTCCCTAATATATCCGCGACAGGCATCAAGGCCAACGTCTTGACGCGGATCAGGGTTCGATCCAGCCAGGAGGGGCCTCAAGGGCCTTCCTGGGCCATACAATCCTGACAACGGCGCCTCGCGCGGGTAGCTGGCGATTATAGGGTGTAACCCTCGCTCCAGTGCGCTCCAGCAGCGTCAGGGCGATAAAGAACCCCAGGCCCATGCCCCCTCCCCGCTGTTCTATGCTGCGCTCGGAGAAATAGGGTTCTCCCAGCTTTGTCAGCACGGAAGGCGCAAAGCCCGGCCCGTCATCGGTCACATAGATGCGGATTTCATCATCCGACCAGCGGGCATTCACGCTGACTTCCTTCGAGGCGAAGCTCACCGCATTCTCAATGAAAGCGCCCAGCGCGTGGATGATCTCGGGCTTGCGGATGACGTCCGGCGCCTTGTCGTCTCCCCCTTCCGAGCCGGCGAGCGGCGAACACGAGCATTGCACATGAGGTCCAGCCCCCATGTGAGGCTCCGCAGCCTCTTCAATGAGGGATGGCAGCGGCGTCCGCGCCATGGCGGCGTCGGTCATGTGACGGCGCTTGGATATCTGCTTCAGGATGGCGCGGCAGCGCTCAGCCTGTTCGATGATGAGCTCCACGTCTTCACGCCCAGGCTGTCCCGGCTTGATCGCGCGCCCGAGTTCCTTGGCTGCGAGGTGGACGGTGGCGAGCGGCGTGCCGAGTTCGTGTGCGGTCGCCGCCGCAAGCGCGCCCAGCGCCGAGAGCTGCTGCTCGCGCGAGAGAACGGCCTGCACGGCGTCGAGCGCCTGCACCAGCTTGGCCTCGTCGCGGCCCGTGCGCCATGACGACACCGAAAAGAACACCAGCCCGATGGCCACGGCGGCGAACTGGCCGGCCTCATACAGCACCGGAATTTCGAGGTGTTCGCCAGGCCGCCACGGCAAGTCGAGTCCCCACATCGCCATGCCGGCGCAGCAGGCCAGCGCCAGCAGCGCCAGCAAGCCCGCATAGACCGGCAGGAGGCGCGATGCCCCGACGGTTACCGGGGCAAGGATCATCAGCAGGAAGGGATTCTGCAGTCCCCCTGTAAGCCCGATCAGCACGGACAGCTGAACCGTGTCGAAGGCGAGCTGGGCGGCGGTTTCTGCAGGCGATGACAGGTGCTGGGACGGGAAGACCGCCATCAGCGCGACGTTAAGCCAGGCCGACGCGCCGATGGCCGCAAGGCACGCCGCCAGCGGCAGTTCGAAGCCGAGCCCGTAGTTGACGAACAGAACCGCCAGCGCCTGTCCCGCAATGGCCATCCAGCGCAGTGAAACCAGCGTCCGCAGGCGCGTCCGGCCGAATGCCGACCCGACGCTCTTGAGAGTTTCGCGCGTCGGCTCGGCGGCAGCGGTGCGCACGGCGAGGTCTGTGGCGCCTGGGGTGATCTCGTTGACGATCTGGTTCATTGCTGCGGCGCCGTTCACCAACGGGTTACTGCGTACGCAATCGCGACGCAGTTCACTTTTCCTCCGCCGCGTGCACATATCCCGCCATGCGCACGGGCTGTCTTCTGGTTGCAATCGCGGCGTTTGCCGCTGCCTGCTCGCCGTCGAACAGGGCTGATGTCGACCCTGCCTGCTTCAACCGCTCGTCCGAGCAGATTGGCGGTCCGTTCAAGCTTACGGCCCATACTGGCGCAACGGTCACGCAGGAAGACTTCAAGGGCCGCAAGACGCTTGTCTTCTTCGGCTTCACGCACTGCCCGGACGTCTGCCCCGATACGCTGTTCAGGACCGGCACGGCGATGACCATGCTGCCCAAGGGCGTAAAGCCGCCGCGTACCGTCCTGATCTCCGTCGACCCGGCGCGCGATACCCCCGAGGCGCTGTCGCAGTACATCAGGTCCAACGGCTTCCCTGCCGACATCGTTGGCCTCACCGGCACGCTGGAAGAGCTGCAGCAGGTGGCCGACGCGTTCGCGGCGCCGTTCAGCCGGGACGAAGAGGCAGAAGGCACGTCGGGCTACATCGTGAACCATTCCGCCATTCTCTACCTGATGGACGAGAACTGGAAGCTGGAGAGCTTCTTCCAGCCCGGCGCACGGCCGGCGGAAATCGCTTCCTGCATCGCTGCCCTGTCCTAGCATCTCTGGCAGGAAACAGAACGCCCGCCCCGGCAGGTCCGGGACGGGCGCAATGCCTTGAGCCTGTCCCGCCTAGTTTGGCGCAGGAGCGGCCGGCGAAGGCGTGAAGCTCGCCGAGAACCCCAGGGACTGCTTGGTCAGCGGCGCGGCGCCATCCAGCGCCACAGGCGCGGCCGGCTTCATCTTGATGCTGAGCGAGCCGGGCTGCTTCACGAACGCCGCAAGGGCGGAGGTGAACTCGTTGGCCAGCGCAGGCTCCGCCCTCGCTCCGGTCACCAGGTCCTGCGTGCTTGCAAGTATCTGGTTGGCGAGGTCGGCGCGGGCGGCCTCTTCAGTCTGGCCTGTCAGCGCGGTCAGCATGCCGACGACGCCCTTGTCGGTGACGGTGAGGTCAAGATCGACCAGCTTCAGCAGCGAGACAAAGTCCATGTCCGGCGCGGGAACGGCCGTGGGATCAGTCAGTTGAGCAGACGGATCATCGAGACCGGCAAGCGGATCGACCGCGCCGCCCATCGCGGGGCCCATGGCGTTGAGGAAGCCGGCAAGCGCCTTGGTGACGCCCTGCAGGCCAGCGGCCACTTTCATGTCGACGGCGTCGGACACTCCGAATGTGTAGTTGGCGGCGCGCGTCGTGTCGGTTGCCGGATCGTAGGTGAAATCGGACTCGCTGTAGAGCTCCACCTTGGGCGAAGGGAATTTCGCCATGGTGAGGCCCATGGTGGCGAACTGGCCGAACATGCCGCCTGCGGAGTCCGCGGTGAAGGTCAGCGTTGCGCGCGGCGACTTCAGCGCCGTGACGACGCCTTCGGCGTTGCGGGTGGCGACGGAGCTTACCTTGGACGCTTCGAGCTTGGCGCCTGCGGCCTCGGCGGTCATGCCGCTCCACGAGAGCGAGTCATAGCCGGGCTCCAGCGGACTGCTGTAGGCGGCCATGATCTTGTCGCCCATGTTGGCCTGCGCCGAAGGATCCATCGCGGCGCCCATGCTGACGCCGAACATGTCCGCATAGAGCTTGCCGCGAATGTTGGTGACATCCGCCGTTCCGAAGTCGAATGCGCCCTTGATCGGCGTGGCGCCGGGCATCATCATCTCTCCGGGAAACTCGAAATCGCCCTTGAGGCCATCGAGGTGCATGTTGCCGAAGATGGTTTCCTTGAGGTCGGACACCGAGAACTCGCCGAGCTGCACGTTGACCTTGGTTCCCGGTGCGCCCATCGCGACGCCGTCCATCGCGAAGGTCATGCCGTTGACCGAAATCTTCTTGAAGCCCCACTGCTCGAAGGGCGGCGGCGCGGCTGCCTGATCGCCCGCAAGGCTCGCGGCAAAGAACTCGCCGGCGATCGCGTTGAGCCCTTCGATGCCGACCGTCGAGAAATTGAGCGAGAGGCCTTCGCCCAGCGGCTCCGCCGGCGTGAGGTCCTTGAACGTAATGGTGGTGACGATCGGCTTGCCGGCGTCGCTCATGTCGAGCCCGCCGAGCACCAGGGACGAAGCCTTGAACCCTGGCGTGCCGGTTTCAGGATCTCCCACCGTCACGTTCTTCAGCGTGAAGGTATTACCGCTTCCCGACTTTTCAGAGTATTTGATCAGGGGGGATGATGCGCCCTCCTGCAGCTTCATGGCGGTCAGGGCCTCGGTGGCCTCTTTGCTCGATCCGCAGGCGGTCGCCAGCAGCAGCGCACTGGCGCCCGCAATCCATACCTTCATTGACTGTCCCTCGCTGTGTCCCTTGATTGTGTCGCATGCCGCAGGACGCTAGGCCCATAGCATGATTGCGCCGGAATCCCATCACCGGGTGTTTCTCATCGCCAGATCGGGCGTCTCCGTACCGGTCAGGCTCAATGTGGACAAGCGCGCAAGGCGTGTTTCGGTGAGAATCGACCCGACCGCCCGCGAAGCGGTCGCCACCGCGCCTGCCCCGCGCTATGCCCTGGATGCAATTTCCTTTGCCTCCGAACGGGTTGACTGGATCGCAGAGCGCCTCGGCGCGCTGCCGCCGCCGCTGGGTTTCCGGCCCGGCGCCCAGATCCCGCTGCGCGGCGTTCTCCACACGCTTGGCCGCGCCACGACTGGCAGGACTGTGCGCCTCGATGCGTCGGGACCGGCCCCGGTTCTTCTTGTCCCCGGGCATCTCGAATCATTCGGCGACAAGACGCGTGGCTTCTTCCGCGCCGCCGCGCGGACCGACCTGGCGGAACGCGTCGCCGCCCACGCCGGGACGCTGGATGTCGCGCCACGGTCCATCGCCATCAAGGATACGCGTTCGCGCTGGGGCTCATGCTCGTCCGACGGCCGTCTCAACTTTTCCTGGCGCCTCGTCTGCGCGCCGCCCTTTGCGCTCGACTATGTCGCCGCACACGAGGTCGCGCACCTCAAGGAGATGAACCACTCCACCCGCTTCTGGCGCCAGGTGGAGCGCTGCGTGCCTGACTGGCGCAAGGCCCGCCGCTGGCTCGAGGAGCGCGGCCAGGCGCTTCACGCCATCGGCGATCCCTGAAGCTCGGAACAAGCGCCAAATGAAAAGGGCGGGCCTTGCGGGCCCGCCCTTCCCTGTTTTTCAACCGCCTTAACTAGAAGCGGGCAGTGAAGCCGATCGAGTAGCGGCGGCCGAGCACGTCATAGGTCGACGGGTCGGTGTTTGCCTGAACAGACGGCGAATACGTCGGCGGCTGCTCATCCAGCACGTTGTTGATGTTCGCACGGAGCGTGAGGTTGTCGGTGATGTCCCACGCGCCCAGCAGGTCGAAATAGCCAATGGCCGGGATCGAGTCGGTGGACGCGTTCCGGTTGACCATCTCGTCGATGTGCTGCCAGCGGGCGCCGATACGATACGGACCCATCCGATAGTTGGTGGACAGCATCCATTTCCATTCGGGCATCGTTGCGGCGACGCTTTGGCCGAGCGGACCGGTGTTGCCGATTGTGCCGGCCAGCGAGATGAACGCCCCTCCGGGCAGGTTCTGCTGGTCGAACTTTTCGAGCCACGCGCCGACCCAGCTCACATCAAGCGTGCCAGGCCCAATGTCCATCGCCCAATCGACCTGGACGTCCACGCCGGACGTCTTGGCCGTTGCAAGGTTCTGGTTCGTCGAGATGGCGTTCTGCATCGACCCGGCGAGCGGATCGCGATTGAACAACTGGCAGAAGAAATTGTTCGGATCGTAAGTCGGATTCGACGTTCCGTTGGCATTGTAGCACTGCTGGATCATCGTGTTGGCGTCCACCGTGCCGATCGCGTCCTCCAGCTCGATCGAGTAGTAGTCGACCGAGGCAGAGAGGTTGGCGAGCCAAGGCTGTTCGAAACTGGGCTGCCAGACGACCCCGACAGAGTACGAATTTGCCGTCTCTTCCGAGAGGGTCGCGTTGCCGCCCGAGAACCCCGGTATCTGCTGGTTGGTGAAGGTATAGGTATCGATCACAGCTGCGTTCACGCCTTGAGCAATGCAGAGCGCACGCACCTGAGCGTTGGTCGGCGCCGCGAGGTTGCTGCCGGCCGTCGAACGATAGCCGGAACGGATATCGCAGGGGTCGCCGGACTTCTGCGGAACACCTGCGGTGGTCTGCGGCGTGCCGATGTTCGGGAAGCCCAACAAGACAGGAGCGAACAGTTCGCCGATGGACGGCGCACGGGTCGCCTGCTGAACGCCGCCGCGAACACGAACGCCTTCAACGACCGTCCAGTCAATGTCGGCCTTATATGTCTGGAGACTGCCGACAGTGGAGTAATCCGACGTCCGGCCGGCGAGCGTCAGGTTCAGTTCGTCGATGAACGGAACATCCTTGACGATCGGGATCAGCACTTCGGCAAAGCCTTCGATAACGTCCGTCGCGCCAGCGAGAGCGCCGGACGGGTTGAAGCCGGCGATATCGTTGCCGCCGATCGGAGGGTTGCCCGTCGCAGAAGTTGCAGCGGAAGCCGAGCCCGCGCAGGCGCCTACCAGGTTCGGGCCGGTGCCGGGGTAGGCAGCCGTCGCAATGCATGGCTGAGTCGTGATCGGACCCGTAAGTGAGCCATCGGGGATGAAGTTGAAGGTATCCTCACGATAGCTGACGCCCACAGCCGTGCGGATTTCGCCTGCCGGCAGGGTGAACAACCCGCCCTGCATGCTGAATTCCACGTTGCGCTGTTCGTTGATGCCTAGGTTCTTGGCGGTGCGGCCCACGAAAGCTTTGCAGGCGTTCGAGAGTGTTGTCTCACCGAACCAGTCAAACCCGCCAGCACAAAGCGCGTTGCCGCCGTCAGCAGCGTTCAGCAACTGCTGAACCGCCGAACGCGACACGTTGCCTGTCTGGGTGGTGACGCGATCCACGCGACCGTACGACCCATAAAGATCATAGGTCCAGTCGCCGAAGCCCATCTCGCCGCGGACCCCGGACGTGATCTGGTAGACATCATACTGTTCCGCGCCGCGACGTGGTCCAAGCGCCGAGAAGCGCTTGTCGAGTCTGAACGACGCCAGTGGTGTCGGCCGCGAGGCCAGGACCGCTGCCAGCTCGGGCGTGATGAACGGGTTGGAAACCGGCACGCGCCAGCCAGTCGTCGCCGCCGCAGGAGATGCCGCGAGTTCTTGATAGGACTCATACTGGGTGAAGAGGAAATCGGTATAGACTTCGAAGTTCTCATTGATCGTGTAGTCGACCGTCGCGAACGCATTGTAGCGCGTCTGCGGGAGCGTCAGCAGGTTGAGGGCGCCGGTGTTGTAGGCGAAGTTCGCGTTGAAGAACGGACCTGGCTGGGCAAAGCCATCGTAATCAATGCCGCCAGGGCTCTGGAAATCGCGGCGCAGTACGTAGCCGTACAGTGTGCCGTCGTTGTTGAAGCCGAACGTGTCGCTGGCCGCAGCGCCGGGAACGAACGTGCCGATGTTCGTGGGCAGGTTCGTTGAGTCGAACACCGTGTTGCCGAGCGGGCTGGCGCCCGAGGGGCCCGAGATCGAGGAGAACTCGCGCGTGCCGTTGTAGATGTCGTCACGGCGATTGTACGACACCATCAGCATCGCATTGCCGTTGCCGTCGGCGAACGCGCCGCCAGTCGCCATCGAGATTGTCTCGTTGCGGCCATCGCCGCGGTCTGTTTCGCCGATTGTGCCCGACACTTCGAAGCCTTCGAAGTTATCGCGCAGGATGAAGTTGATGACGCCGGCCATGGCGTCCGAACCGTAGGTCGCCGATGCGCCGCCGGTGATGGTTTCGATGTTGGAGACCAGCTGGGACGGCAGCACGTTGACGTCCACCGATCCGCCCGAAGTCGACGGAACGACGCGGCGGCCGTTCATCAGCACCAGCGTGCGGTTGGAGCCGAGACCGCGGAGCTGCAGGTTGGACTGGCCGCCGTTCGACGGGTTGTTCGACGTCATGTTAATGCCGGGCACGAACTGCGGCATCGTGTTGAGCAGCGTGTCGAGCGTCGAGACGCCGGTGGCCTGGATGTCCTCGACATCCATCGTCACGATCGGCGAGTTGGCGACAAAGTCCTGGCGAGCGATGCGCGAGCCGGTGACCACCACCACATCGCGCTCCTCGGCCTCCGTCGGCTGGGCGGCCGGACCGGTTGTTTCCTGCGCGAATGCCGGAATTGCCATCCCTGGCACAGCAAGCGCGGCAAGCAGTGTTGAGCGCAAAAGCTGCGCCTTGGACGTTTTCATGAACTGACCCCTCTAGAAAAACGATCTCGTGTTGCGATCACCCTCACGCCTGTCCTGCGGACGAAATGCCGATCGTCCGCAGCCGCGAAAGTGGAGCGCCACACTCCCGTCACAGAGGTCCGTACGTCAATTGTTGAATGGGCGGCGCAGGAATTTTTTGCGCTAGATTCGACAGGTGAAGCATTTCTGCATCAGCTGGCGCAGCGGAAGGAAAATTTTTTCCGCAGAACGCCGTCGACCCCCGTCGCCGCCAAGTATTCATCCACACCCCGACGAAAGAACTTGCCTCAAATTCCTCGTCCGATTTCCGTGCAGGACAAATTGGCTCCCGGCGCCGAAGGCCCAGCTCGGTGAAGCGAAGACGGCCTGGTCGCCATTGATCCGGATTATTTTTCCTCCACGTCCGGACCCGCTCCGGATTCGGCCGGTTAAGTGCGGTTTCCAAAAAAGGGATCGTCAGCGATTTCAGGGGTCTGCCTCAAAACCGCTGTAGGAGAACTGACGACTTTTCCTCACCCCTGTCTGGCGGCCGTATCCTCTGCCGCATGAACCGAGCACAGTCAGGCGCA
>DATBNA010000457.1:0-5668 GCA_036554545.1 Hyphomonadaceae bacterium | reverse complement strand
AGGAAATCCGCGCCCCTCGGAGAGCCGAAACCGCAGCCGAACCCGGCGCAGATCGAGCGCGGCGAGACCTCCGGAAAACGCCAGGACGAACAGCACGCCTTCCCTGAGAATGACGGGCTGGTGCGGCGGAAAACGCGCGAAGCCAGCGACATCGAAAGTGCGGAGGGCGCGGAAACCGAAGGGGAACGAGAAGCCGCCACCAAGCGCGGCCGGGTCAGCTGACAACCACAACTAGCTAGTAGCTCCGAGATACGCCGGAGCTATGATCGAGGCGCCATCGCGATGAGCGGTGGCGCCTCGAGACACATCCATGCAGTTCATCGACATCCTGATCACTTGTCCCGATCGCCAGACGGCGAGCCGCATCGCGCGTGTCTGTGTCGACGAACGCCTCGCGGCATGCGCCAACATAGGAGAGCAGATCGAAAGCATCTATCGCTGGAAAGGCCAGATCGAGGAAGCGGTGGAATTCCCGCTTCTCCTCAAGACCCGCGCCGAACTCTTCGATCGCCTGGCAGCGCGCGTGAAGGCCGAGCACCCCTACGAGACGCCATGCATCATCGCCACGGAGATCGCTGCGATCGATCACGCTTACGCAAAATGGCTTGAGGAAGAAACGCGCGACTAGATTTCGTCTTCGCGCAGCGGCCGCCAGGCCTCGCCGTCGAACACTTCCAGCGGCCGGAAGTCCGACTTGTAGCCCATCTTTTCCGACCCACGCACCCAGTAGCCAAGATAGACGTAGGGCAGGCCAAGCTCGGAAGCGAGACGGATATGGTCGAGCACCATGTAGGCGCCGACGCTGCGATCCGACAATTCGGGCCTGAAGAAGCTGTAGACCATCGACAACCCGTCGCGAAGAACGTCGGTCAGAGCAGCCGCCTGCAGCGCGCCGTCATCATCCGGCTTGGCGACCGGACGGTTTCGGTACTCGAACACAACAGTCTGCACAGGGCTGGCGTCGACCATCCCCGCATAGTCGCGGATCTCCATGTCATTCATGCCGCCGCCGGGGTGGCGATGATTGAGATATCGCTTCAGCAGCCGGAACTGTTCGCGCGTCGCCCGCGCCTGGCACGGATCGCGCTCCAGCATGGCGTTCTTGGCCAGCACGCGCTTCCACCGGCGTGACATCTGGAACGCCGCCACATCGATGCGCACCGACCGGCACGCGCCGCACGCCTTGCACGCCGGGCGGTAGGCGATCGTCTGCGAGCGCCGGAAGCCTGACCGCGTCAGCGAGTCATTGAGCGGAACCGCTCCGTCGATCAGCAGATTGGCGAACACCTTCCGCTCCATCTTGCCCGGCAGGTAAGGGCAGGGCTGCGGAGACGTGAGATAGAACTTCATCTTGCGGACGAAGTCCGAAGGAATAATCTCGCGGGTGTCGGTCTCTTTCATCGCGAATCGAATGTAGACGCCTCGGAGGCGAGTGCGCCATAGGGAAAACGCTTGACCTGTGCACAGCGCCGCAGCGCGGCGAAAAATTTTGCGTCACAGGGCGAAGCTGCGCTCAGAGTTTGTGATCCGCCGGCAACACCGGCGCCTCCCGCAACAGGACGATGCTTATCCGCCGGTTGGCCGGCTGTTCCGGATCGTCAGGATAAAGCGGCTCGGAAGAGGCCTTGCCTACGACCTGGTAGATGCGATCGCTGTCGATGCCTTGCGCTTCCAGGACGCGGCGCGCGGCGTTGGCGCGATTCGAAGAAAGGTCCCAGTTGGTATAGCCGGATCCCGACGGCGTTGAAGCGTCGGTGTGTCCCGAGATTGAAATGCGGTTGGGCAACTGGTCAATCACCTTGGCGACCGCTTCGAGCAGCTGCCGCGTCCGCGGCAACGGTTCGGCCGACGATCCCTGGAACATGGCGCGGCCTTCCTGGTCGACAAGCTGGATGCGCAGTCCTTCCGGCGTCTGGTCCATGATCAGGTGCTTCGACAGCTCTGCGAATTCGGGAAGATCCTGCAGCGCCTGGCGCAACGACGCTTCGGCGCTGGCAAACTCCGCGCCCTCGCGGCGCGATGCGAATGCACTCGAGGTTGCTTCCGCATCCACTTCGCCGGCGCGCCTGCCGTCGGACTCGCTTCCGCCCGGCTTGCGCAGGTTCTCAGGCGCCAGTTCGGCGTCGATCTGCCGGTTGGCGCCGGAAGCACGTGCGCCGTCCTGCTGGAAGGCCGTACCGCCCAGAAGGCCGTCCGAGCCTTGGGTAGACCGCGAAACGCTCGCAGGCGCAAAGTAATCGGCGATACCCCGCTTCTGTTCGGGAGAGGTCGTATTGATGAGCCACATCAGGAGGAAGAAGGCCATCATCGCCGTCACGAAGTCGGCATAGGCTACCTTCCAGGCGCCGCCGTGATGGCCGCCGCCGACGACCTTCTTCACTTTCTTGATGACGGCTGTCTTATTGGCGGCCATGGCCAGACGTAAATCCCGGGTTTAAGCCAGTTTACTAGGCCGAATACGGTTAAGGTCGCGTGCATGACCGATGAGGACGCCCCTTCAGGCTTTGACAGCCTTGCCTACCGGCGGGCGCTGGGAGGTTTTGGCACGGGCGTGGCGCTGGTCGCTGCGCACGACCGGGACGGCCGCGCCCACGGTCTCATTGTCAATTCGTTGACATCTGTGTCGCTCCACCCGCCGATCATGCTCTGGTGTCTAGCCAATTCCTGCGCCGCCTTCGACGTCTTCGCCAGTGCGCCGACCTTCTCGATGAACATACTGCGGTCAGGCGACGAAGCCGTGGCGCACCAGTTCTCCCGCCGGGGCGACCGCATAATTCCGCCGGACCAGGTCTGCTTTATGGAGACAGGCGCTCCGGTGCTCACCGCCGCTGTCGCCAGCCTCGACTGCCGGCTCCGGTTACGCCAGCCGATGGGTGATCACGAGGTAATTTATGGCGATGTTGTCGCCTATCGCGCTGATCCAGGCGTTGATGCACTGGGATTCTTCAGGGGCCAGTACGTCACGCTGAAATCAGGAAGTTAGCGATGCCGATCCTGACCTCCTTCATCTCGCTCAGCCTCGATGGCTGCTATGCCGACGCCAACAGCGACATGAACTGGGCGCATTCGCAGGACCCCGAACAGGCCGAGTTCACCGCCAGCAACGCCAAGGGCGGCGGCGCGCTCGTCTTTGGCCGCATCACCTACGAAATGATGGCGTCCTTCTGGCCGACGCCGCAGGCGGCGCAGATGATGCCCGAGGTGGCGGCGCAGATGAACACGCTGCCCAAGATCGTCTTCTCGCGCACGATAAAGTCCGCCGGATGGCAGAACAGCCGCGTCGTATCCGCCGACCTAGTCGGCGAACTCTCCCGTCTCAAGGCCGGCAAGGGGCCGGACATGACCATCCTCGGCAGCGGCAGCATCGTTGCGCAGGTCGCGACCGCCGGTCTGCTCGACGAGCTGCAGATAATGCTCGTTCCCATTGCCCTGGGCGCCGGCAAGCGCCTGTTCGATGGCGTCCCGCGCAGCCTCGCATGGCGGCGTGACAACTCGCGCCAGTTCAGTAATGGCAATGTCTTCATCAGCTACCGGCCGGCCTGAGAAGAGAGACCAAATGGCGACCTGCGCATTTCTTGGACTTGGCGTGATGGGCGGCCCGATGGCGCGCCACCTTTCGCAGAAAGGCCATCAGGTCGGCGTGTGGAACCGCTCGCCGGAGAAGATCCGGGCGTGGCTGGAGAAAGGCGGCAGCGGCGAGGCGAAATTCCTGCCGCAGATCACGGACGGCGTGGAGTTCATCTTCTTCTGCCTTGGCGATGACCCCGACGTCGAGGACGTGTTCGGCAAGATCGAAACGTCGCTCAAGCCTGGCCAGATCGTCATCGATCACACCACCGGCTCCGCCGGTCTAGCCCGCGACCTCGCCAAACGAAGTGCGGCGAAAGGCGCGTCCTTCATCGACGCCCCTGTCTCCGGCGGACAGGCCGGCGCCGAGAACGGCCAGCTCACCGTGATGGCCGGCGGCGATCCCGCCGCCTTCGCGAAGGCCGAACCTGTGATGCGCGCGTTCTCGAAGCAGATCACGCTGATCGGCGAGAGCGGCGCCGGTCAGCTTGCGAAATCCGTCAACCAGATCTGCATCGCCGGCGTGGTGCAGGGAATTGCGGAGGGGCTTCACTTTGCCCGCAAGAACGGGCTCGAAGAAGCCAAGGTTATCGAAGCGATCTCGAAAGGCGCCGCGCAGAGCTGGCAGATGGAAAACCGCTGGAAGACAATGGTCGAAGGCAGGTTCGATTTCGGCTTCGCCGTCGACTGGATGCGCAAGGATCTGCGCATCGCGCTCGACGCCGCTCGCAAGTCGGGCGCGTCGCTGCCGCTTACGGCCCTGGTCGACCAGTTCTATGCCGACGTTCAGGCCGAAGGGCATGGCCGTTGGGACACGTCGAGTCTGATCTCGCGGTTGAACAGGTAGGCGGTGCCGCTAGAAAAATGCCGCAAGTCTTCCTGCACAATTTCGAACACGAGCTGGACGAGAAATTCGTCACCGCCGGCGGACCTGGCGGCCAGAACGTCAACAAGGTCGCAACCGCCGTGCAGCTCCGCTTCAACGTGAAGACGTCGCACGCCTTCAACGACGAGCAGAAATGGATGATCCGGCGCGCGTTAGGGAACCGGATCAACGACGAAGGCGAGCTCGTCCTTTTCGTCCAGACGCATCGCTCCCAGGTCCGCAACCGCGAGGAAGCTCGCGAGCGCCTGGTTGAGATGCTGGAAAGGGCGCTGATAAAGCCGAAGAAGCGCGTGAAGACAAAACCCAGCCGGGCGCAGAAGGAGAAGCGTCTCGAAGGCAAGGCGCATCGCTCCGAGACCAAGCGCAATCGCGGCCGCGTCACGCATGACTAAGGGTTTCCCCTAATCCTTCTTCGACTGAAACAACCTAAGGTTGTGTTGAATGCTGGTTTTGGCTGGCGTTCGCGAGCATACCTTGGTTTGGAGCCGGTCGCTTTGCGATCCCTCCATATCGGGGGGAGTTGGGGGAGTGCTTGTGTAGCCCTCATCCAGCGGGATAGACGCCGCTATTCGCGCCGGAGCCGAATAGGCGAAGGCAGGAGCAGCGACCGTTCCGATGGATGGGGGCGTACGCGCAGACATTCGCGCGTGGATGGGTCGGGGAAGATGAATTCGGAGATCCCGAAAACGCGGGCGCTTGCGCCCGAAGAAGAGGCCTTGCGATTGCGCGATTTTATCCGGCGAGCGGGACCCATGAATGGCCGCATCTCCGGCGCCCGCGTTGCCCAGCCGGAGGATGCCGCCGCGCTCGCCGAATTCCTGTCCCACGAAAGCATCGGGCCGCGGATCTACACCATGCCCAGTCCGATCAACACAGAAACGATGTGCGCCTTCATTGACGACCATCTTCTGCAGCAGGCGCGGGGAGAGGGTATACTCTTCGTATCGTTCAACAGCGCCGGCCAGGCCACCGCCTACTTCGATGTCGAACTCTGGCCGGAGTGGTCGAGCTGCAAGTTCGGCGGTGCGGTCCGGGCGGAGCGACAGGGTCGCGGCTTCGGAGGCGCGTGCGGGCTTGCAGCGGTAGAATGGTGTTTCGACCAGCTAGGCGTTAATCGCATCTGCGAAACGACCGCGCGGGATAATGAACGATCGATCCGTCTTCTTTCACGACTGGGCTTCGTCCGGATGGGCGAGGTAATGTCTGCGAAACCAG
>DATBNA010000266.1:0-2804 GCA_036554545.1 Hyphomonadaceae bacterium | reverse complement strand
CTGCCGCTGGGCGTGTTCTACCCGGCCGAGGAGTATCACCGCGACTACGCCAAGCGGAACGCGGCTGCGTACAACAACTATCGCCGCGGCTGCGGCCGCGATGTGATCCTCGCCCAGGTGTGGAAGCGGGAGTGAAACTGCACCCACGGGTTGTCATCCCCGAAGCGCGCAGCGCCATCCGGGACCCATCGATCGGCACCCGGAAACGCAGATCAACGGGTCCCGGCTCTCCGCCCTTCGGGCTTCGGCCGGGATGACGCCGTGGAAGACGCTCAATTCGACGGCGACTATCTGCGCCGCGAAACGCGGTGATGCTACGCCTGAAAAACGTTTGCGGTTGAAGCCGGCTTGCGAAGAGCGATCATTCGCGACTTTCCGAGAGATGACAGCTTTTCGTCGGCAGGCGACATCGGCGCCCGTTCATTGGCCACGTTCTCAGCAGTGGCGGGGTCACTCTGAACCCGCCGTTCCCTTCGGGACCGCCGTTTCGTAGATACCTCCAGAGGCCGATCAAAAACTCATTCGCCATTGGGCTGGCGCCCATCCTGTTGGAAACCGGATCATCCTGCCTCATTGTCCCGAGACCGCCTGACGGGAGACCGGCCATGACCCACCCTTCTCGACCCGGACTAACCCGGCGTGTTGCGCTTGCGGCGGGCGTTGCAACCGGGGCCTTGGCGGTCTCTCCCATCGCCAATGCAGCGCCGGTTCTCGAGGATGATCCGTTTTTCGGCCCGGCGGTGATTGATCTCGACGAATGGCGCGACATGCCCGTGCGCCACCGTCGCATTCATGGAGGCTTCCAGAACACCGACACGAGATTCTCGATCCTGATGCCGGAAAAGTCCGCCTGGCGCGGTCGGTTGATGCAGTTTCTGCAAGGAGGCACTGGCGGCAGCGAGTTTGTTGGTATCGACGGCGACCCAGCTCTCAACGCGTTCGATCATGGCGCGATCTATGTGGAATCGAACCAGGGCCACATCGGCAACAACATGGCCGGGCTGAAAGGCCAACAGGGCATCCTGTCCTGGCGGGCCAGCGCACAAGCGGCGCGCCAGGCGCACAAGCTGGCTCTGGAGATGTACGGTTCAGCCCCTCGCCATGGCTATGTTTTCGGGGGCTCGGGCGGCGGCATGCGCTCGATCGATTGCATCGAAGCCGCGCCAGAGATCTGGCAGGGCGCGGTCCCGTTCATGATCAATCGCTCGGTCCTTATCTACTTCAACTGGTCGGTGGCCGCCTGGGCCTCGACCGTACTTCGTGAGCGGTTGACGGCTCTTGTGGCTGCGTCCGACGCCGGCGATCCGTTTGCAGCAATGCAGACGCCGCAGGAACGCGCAACGCTCCAGACGCTTTACGACGCCGGATTTCCTCGACGCAACGAGGCCGCGCTGGGACCCAACTCGCTATGGATCCTCGGCATGCAGCTCGCGGCCGCCAACGACCCGACCTATGTCATAGATTTCTGGTCCAAGCCTGGCTACGAGGGCGCCGACGCCGGACCTGACGTCCAGGCCTTGTTGTTCAGCACCTCAGCGACTGTCGAAGCGTTGGTCACCGGCGACGAGCTGGGTCAGATGCAGGCGCGCGGAGACGACGACGGCGCCATCGCCGCACGCCTCTCGGGGCCGCAGATCCAGGCGGTGAGGCCCAACATCAAGGTTGACCCGAACCGTGTGCTGGGAACGACACTCATCTTCACAAGCGGCAAGGCCAGGGGCCGCCGCATGCTCTGCACCGGGGCGATCGGCGGCGCCCTCACTGCCCGTCTGGACACCGGCTTTCAGGACGTTGCGCCGGGCGACACGTTTACCCTCGATAACAAGGGGCTGATCGCTTACCTGTTCCTGCATCGCCACATCGTCGACGCGCGTTATCCAGGAATGCGACAGTTCTTCCGCGATGGAAAACCTGTCTATCCGCAGCGCGCCATAGACTTCGAGAGGGGCCTGCCCAAAGGCAAGTACGCCGGCAAGATGATCCTGCTGCAGCATGTGCTCGACCGCGAAGCCTGGCCGACCTGCGGCGCGCCCTACGCCGACCAGGTTCGCGAAAACATGGGCGCTCGCGCGGACGATCAGTTCCGCATCTGGTGGATGGACAACGCCCAGCATTTCTCGACGACGGAGGGACCGGAGCGGACACGATGGATTGACTATCGTGGCGCTTATGGTCAGGCGCTGAGCGACGTAATCGCCTGGGTCGAGGACAACAAGGCGCCGCCTCCGTCGACCGAATACCACTTGGAGGGCGCCGCCCTGAAGCTCGCCGCAGGCGCCAAGGCGCGGGGCGGCATCCAGCCAGTCATCCGCCTGACCGGCAATGGCGCCGAACAACGGGTGGATCTCAGGACTGGCCAGCCCCTGCGTCTCGAAGCCACGGTAAATGTTCCCGCCGGCGCCGGAGGAGTGGTCGCAGTCGAGTGGGACCTCGACGGCTCAGGCGATTTTGCGATCAAGGACGCGGCCATTGCCGGAGCGCCGGCATCCTATGTCGCCAGGCTGGAGCGCCGCCTGCCCAAGGGCGTCCACATTGTGGTTGTCCGCGCGACTTCCGAGCGCAACGGCGACAAGGGCAAGGCGCTCACCCGGATCAACAATCTAGCGCGGTTACACGTCACGATTGCCTGACCCAACTCGCCGGTCCAGATCGCGAGAGACCACGGCCAAAGGCGAGGTAGCGTCGCTGCGACCGATGAGATGACTGGCTTGGGCCATCATCGCCCGGCCCGCCACAATGTTACCGACGGCGAGGTTGCTCCGAAGTGGTCATTCCCGGCTGACGGCGCGCTACGGCTGGAGATC
>DATBNA010000035.1:0-2464 GCA_036554545.1 Hyphomonadaceae bacterium | reverse complement strand
CGCGGTGAAGGAGTCCGGCGTCAAGGTGACGAAGGAGGCCGTCCTCGCCGCCCGCGAGACGTCCGAGAAGCATATCCGCGTCGACAGCAAGACAGCCCAGGCAATGGGCGATGAAATCTCCCGCAAGGCAGCCGACGCTGCCGCGCCGATTCCCAAGGCGCTGGCGGTGCGCTCCAAGCTCAACGTCGATGCCGCGCTCACCGCCCGGCAAAAGGCCTACAGCAAGCTGGAACAGCTTGGCCTCTCCGGCGTGGTCTCGCCTGAAGAAGGCGGACAGATGCGTATCACGATCGGAGTGAAGCCCACGCAGCTTGGCCTGCACGACGCCCACCAGATCGAGACCATGCGCGCCCTGTTCGCGCAAAGGAAAGCGGACCCGTCGAAGGAATGCGCCGGCAACGTAACGCAGGCCCAAATGCAGGCCGACCCGGTGCTCGCCACCGAATGCGTCGTGAAGGTGCTGCAGGAAACAGGCGACTACGTCTATGTCGAGAAGGACTACATCTTCTCGCACCAGATGCTGAAGAAACCGAAGCCGAAGCCCGGCACGGCCGGCGTGCCAAACGATCCGCTGTTCGGCCTGCAGTGGCACTTCAAGGCCAACGGTACGGCCGCCGGCCAGTCTCCGGGCGGCGCCAGCTTCGCCGACTTCTGGACCCGCACAAAGCTGATGGGATCCAAGACCGTCACCGTCGCGGTGATCGACACCGGCCTGCAGATGAACCATCCGGACATCAAGGGCTCGGCCAATCTCGCTCAGGGCTACGACATGGTCTCGGATGTCATGATGGGCAATGACGGCGACGGACGCGACGCCGACCCCAACGATCCGGGCGACAAATGCGATCCCGCCGATCCCAACACCAGCGACACCTTCCACGGCACGCATGTGGCCGGGACGATCGGCGTCGCCTCGACCAACAACGCCGCCGGCGTCGCTGGCGGGGTGTGGAATGTCACGATCGTCCCCGTTCGCGCCCTGGGACGCTGCGGCGGCAAGCTGTCAGACATCAACGACGCCATTCGCTGGGCGGCCGGTTCGATACCCGCCCGCGACGCGCAGGGCCGCGAAGTCTGGAATTCGCACCCCGCCGACATCATCAACCTGTCGATCGGCCTGTTCGAACCGTGCCCGGCTTCGATGCAGGCGGCGATCAACGATGCCGTCGCCGACGGCGCCATCGTCGTGGCGGCTGCCGGCAATGCGCGCGTCGATGCAAAATACTTCGCGCCGGGCGGTTGTCAGAACGTGATCTCCGTCGCCGCCAGCGATGCACGCGGCCAGCTAACGCCCTACTCCAACTTCGGCGCCAATGTCTCGATCATGGCGCCAGGCGGCGACATGACGCGCGACGACGACAAGGACGGCCGACCCGACGGCGTGCTCTCCACCAAGTTCTCCAAGAACTGCTACGACCCCGCCGTTCCGGGCACGCAGGTCGCGCAGTGCTACTACGCCTACGAGAACGGCACCTCGATGGCCGCCCCGCACGTGTCGGCCGCGCTGGCGCTGATCAAGGCGAAATTCCCGAATGCCGTGCCCTCGGACCTGCGCAACAGGCTGATGTCGTCGATCACGCCACGCACCGAGTTGCAATGTTCCGGCAAATGCTCGAACTATCCGGGCACCACACCTATTCCGGGGTCGGAAGGCCTGTGTTTCCGGCCATGTGGCGGGGCGATGCTAAATCTGGCGAACGCTCCAGTTCAGTAGGCGTTTGGCCAAGCGGGGGACAGGATTGCTTGAGGCAAGGGCTCCGCCCCATGGGCGGGGCCGGCGTCGCCGGTAGCCTGTCCGTGGAGGAGAATATGGCTGTAGGCGAAGCGAGGCCGGACCGCTTGAAAGCCGCCGCGCCGTATATTGGCGCTGGAGCGGCGGTCGCCATTGCCGTCGGCGTGGCCGCCACATTGACCAGCGGCGACGACACAGCCCCATCCCCCGACGCCTCGCCGATCGAGGCATCTGTCGCCGGGACGGCGGAAGAAACCCCAACCGCGTCCGCCGAAGTGCAAACTCCGCAACCCGGCTCCGCCGTTCCAGGCGTCGCGCAGGCGCCTGCTGCGGTGACCAGGCCAGGAGCTGCCGCTCCGCAGGTGGGGATGGAGATCGTCGTCAAGTTCAAGGATGACGGCAAGGTCAAGGACATCATCGACGCCTTCTGGAGGGATCCGGCTTCGGCGCGCGCCAAGTTCGATGCGCTCAAGGCGCGCCGTCCGGAATTCGCCGGCCTCAAGCTCGACCGGGTCACCTATTCAAACGAGCTGGTTCTGGTGGACGGCAGCGCCACGCCGGCCGACCAGCGCCTGCCTGCCATGCGCGCCATCGCGGCGAAGCTGAAGGACGTTACCGACATTTCCTATGCCGAGCCCAACATGACGGCTCACCCCGGAGGACAATGATGAGAGCTTTGGTGCTGGCAAGCATGGTCGCGCTGGCGGCCGCATGCACGGAAGAGGGCGCAGG
>DATBNA010000237.1:0-3754 GCA_036554545.1 Hyphomonadaceae bacterium | reverse complement strand
TGACCAGTGTGTCGCCCTCCCACTTCGCGATCGAATCGCCGAGCAGCGTCCAGAACATCTCCGGCTTGTGCTTGTCCGTGAAGGGAATGATGCGCGCCTCGGCGCCATACTCGGTGTAGACGATGACTTCCTTCGGCGTCTGCACGAAGTAGCGCGGATTGGCGGGGCCGATCGGGAAGACAGGCGGCTGTCCCATGCTGCGCACGCAGCGCTCCCAGTTTGGCCGTTCTTCCGGATTGTCGAAGCCGCCCATGCCCTGACCGCGGCTGGCGAGGCGCTTGCCTTCCTCATTGTAGGGAACCTTGCCATCCGGCGGATCGATCACGGCGCGCGTGCGGCGCTCGCCGCGCACGAGGGCGAGGCCTTCGACATTGCGCATGAGTTCGGGCACTTCGGGATCGAGGTCGCGGTCGAGCGCATCGCCGACGCCCTTTGCATACGCCAGGGCCATCTGCTTGGCGGCCGGCTCGGGCAGGGTGAGCATGGGCGTCCGCGGCGAGGATTCCAGCGGCAGGACAAAATTTGAAACCCACACTTCTTCGAACGAGGGGTGTCCGAAGGATGTGCGCGGCGCCTTGTAGCCGGGCTCGGGCAGGGTCGGCTTGTGCGGAACGACAGCGGCTGGCGCGGGCGCCTGTGGAGGCGTTTGCGGCGCCGGCGTTTGCGCCGTGGCGCCGGAAAGCAGCGATGGAGTCAGCAGCGATGCAGCAAGAAGGGCCGCAGCGAGGCGGCGTGTGCGAATGACGGGCATGAGGAGGTCCTACCCTATGTGTGCGTTTTGTACGCGTTTTTATGTGCCGTCAGCATTATCGAAATTCGATATGGTGTCAATTGAACGGCGCATTGGAATCGGGGTTTTTGGGGCCTCTCGCAGCGTCCGCGGGGGTTCTCAGGCGTTGCGCCCGGCGAGGAAGGCCATGGCCCTCCCGCGTGTCAGTCCGTGCTCCGTGAGGCAGAAGGCGGCGTGCGAGTCTCGCTCCAGGAACAGCGACACGATCACATCGCCGCCCGACACTGCCGGCTAGCGGGCGCTCGCGGCTTCGCGTTTCGCCCGATGAAGCCCACGCATGAAGGCGGCCGACGGCTGGGCTTCATTGTGTCCTCGCGGAGTGATGGCGAGCGGCTCGAGTTCCTCGTCGATGCAGGTGCGAAGGCATGTTTCGAGGCTGGCGATGCTGATCATGTTCGCTTCCAGGATCTTCGCGACAGACGGCTCCGACAGCAACGCGAGCAGCAGATGTTCCAGCGTGGCGATGTCGAACCGCATCGCCGTCGCTGACCTGAGCGCACGACCGATTGCGCCTTCGAGGTTGCCGCTGTGGGAGAGCATGAGCGCGATGTAGCACGCTGTTCGATGCGGTCCGCTTCGATGCAGCCAGGACGATCGCCGAACCGTTCGGCTTGGCAGCATTCCCGATTTCTGAATGGCGCGGCGCGGCAGAGACATTCTGCATGCGATGGCGAAACGAAACGCACGCCCTTGCATTCGACAGGGATCGCCATAAGCATGCGCGCGGGACAGAAAACAAAGAGGGGGGACTCGGGGGATGGGTCTGCGCACATTTGTGCTTCGTATCGTTGCGCTCAGCGCATGCGCGATATTTGCGGCGCTGCCGGCGGCGGCCCAGAAAAATGACAAGTCGAAGCTCGGGAATTTCCCGATCGCATCGCTGTTCTTCGAGACGGATACGCGTGGCGCGCAGTTCGGCGTGGTCGACTCGCGGATGGAGGAAACTGCGACCGCGACGGTGTTCTTCGGCATCATCGGCGGGGCGATCAATTCCGGCATCAATGCGGACGAGGACGCCAAGAAGGCCGCGCCTTTCGTCGAGGCCGCATCGAAGATCCAGTTCGCGCCCATCATGGATGAGCGCATCAGCGCGACGCTGGCGGCGAAGTCCTATGTGCTGGCCGAAGGCGAGAAGGCCGCAAGCCACGCGCTGAAGATCGAGATCAAGGAGTGGGGCCTGACGCGCACCGCGTTCGACGATCCTCGCCTGACGCCTTTCATCCGCCTGCACGCCGTCATGAAGGGCGGCAAGAAGGTGGTGTGGGACACCTATCTCAAGGATTCGGCCGGGCGTTCGGGCCTGCTTCCGGAGTTCACCAGCGAAATCCTGGTGCAGGAAATCGAGGCGCTCGCGGCCAAGATGGGCGAGCGCATCGCCTATGAAATCATCTATCGGTAGAGGGGAAGAGTAATGCTGAAGATTATCGCCGCAGCGCTTGCGGGCCTGTCTCTGACGGCCTGCGCGATGGGGACCACCAATATTTCGCTGGCCAAAGCGCCCATCGCCAGGCCCGCACTGCTGGCCGAGGCGCCGTCGCGCATGGTTGCGATCACGCAGATCACCGACTCGCGCGATGAGACGATGCGCGACCGCATCGGCGACAAGCGCAACGGCTACGGCATGGTCATGGGCAAGATCGGCACGACCGAGCCGGTGCCGGACGTGGTGAAGAAGGTCCTCACCGACACCTTCACGGCCAACAAGCACAAGGTGGTGACGGACGCCGCCGGCGCGAACGTGAAGGTCGATGCCGAGATCACCAAGTTCTGGTTCGACTACAAGGTCGGCCTCGTCACGGTCGAGTTCTTCGCCGATGCGCAGGTGCGCATGTCAGTGAAGGACGCGAACAATGCGGAAATCTTCAAGCATGACTTCAAGGGCTATGCTTCGGAGAAGACCGCGGGCGGGCTCTCCGACGTGTGGACGCGTGTGATGGATGCGGCGCTGGCCGACCTGTCGCGCGAGATCAGCCTGTCGACAGACCTCAAGGCGGCGCTCGAGAAGGCGAACCAGAACCTCGCGGCGGCGGCCGGACAGCCGGCGTCCTAGACGCCCGGCAACCTGAACGAGGGGAGGCGGTCCGCACATGCGCGGGCCGCCTTTCTCATTCGCCGGGCATGTCGGCGCCCTGGTTGCGGACGTTGCCGACTGAAGGATGCGCCGGCCAGACGCGGAGGGCGTCGGGCGGGGAGGGTTTGAGAAGGCTCTCGGGACGCTGGGCGAAGGGATCGAGCCAGGCGGCGTAGTCGGCGGGCGAGAGGATGACGGGCATGGACTCGGCGATGCCAGCGAGGGCGAGGCTGGGCTGGCAGGTGATGATGGCGAAGGTGTCGATCTCCGAGCCTTCGTACATCCAGCGGCTCCACAGGCCGGCGAAGCAGAACCATGTGCGGTCCGCGGGACCGATGGCGAAGAGCGTCGACTGTCCCCTGGGTCCTGACCACGCATAGAAGCCGGAGGCGGGAACGAGACAGCGCCCTTGCCGGAATGCGCCGGAGAACGTGTTCGACTCCGTAATGGTCTCGGCGCGGGCGTTGAAGGTGGAGAAGGTCTTCTCCGAGAGCGGCTTGTTCCACCAGACGGGAATGAGGCCCCAGTACGCCAGCGCAATCTGGATGGCGCCACGCGGCGCATATTCGCCGTCGGGCGCGATGCGGAGGATGGGCGCGAAGGCGCCGGGCGCGATGTTGTACTGCGGGTCGGGCGGTTCGATCCCGGGCGGCGGCGCGAGATCGAGCCGTGCGCGATAGGCGCTCCAGTCGATGGCGCGGCGGAAGAAGCGGGAGGGCATGGCGCAAGGCTAGCACGTGCGCCCCGCGGCGCACGAGACGGATCAGATCAGGTGCAAATCGCCCAGCGTGACATTGCGGCCGCCGGCTTCGGTGATGCGACCGATATCGGCGCAGGTGCGGCCCTTGAGGTTGTAGATGACGAGGCGCGCGTGGTGTTCATGCGCGAGGGCG
>DATBNA010000208.1:0-5089 GCA_036554545.1 Hyphomonadaceae bacterium | reverse complement strand
GAGTTCAGCTTTTCGCGTGCGCGTGGGCGTCGATCTGGATCCAGGTCTGTTCGGAGAACGCGACGAGCTCGCCGGTATCGGTGAAGAGGGCGGTGCCGGCGAAGTGCTTGCGGCGCTCCTGGCCGTTGGACCAGGCGACGGCGACGAGCGGATGATCGGGGCGCGGGCGTTCGATGATGCGGGTGGACATGCGCCCGAGGAGGATCGGCTCCTTCTCGATGGCGAAGGCGCCGGGGCAGTCGAGCGCGGCCCAGAGGAATTCGGGAGCGATGCGGCCGTCGGCGGCAGCGAGATCTGTGGTCGGCGTCCAGGGCGCGGCGACGATCGGGTATTCGTTCGGGTTGTCGACGCCAGCCGGGTCCTTGAGCCAGTCGGGAAAGATACGCAGGCCGTCGCCTTCGGCGCGGGCGGGGCCGCAGACGAAGCAGGTGGGAAGGACGTGTTCCTCGGCGGAGCGAAAGGTGGCGGCGGCTACCCTGGCGGCTTCGAGGCCGGGAGAGCGGACGTCAGGCGTTTCGAGCTCGACAGGCTTAAGCGACATGATGACGATGCGGGTGGCGGCATCGTCGGTCGCGATGTCGAGGCCGCTGTCGGTGTCGTGCGCGCGCAGCGTCTGGTCAAGCGGGATGGCGGCGCGGAGCGTCGCCTCGACCCCATCGCTGCCGACGAAAGCGGCGGCAAGGCCCGCTGAATAGCCGCCATTGCCGGAGGCGACAGGGCCGTTGAAGCGGGGTGCGATGCGGATGGTGCGGTTCATCGTGCGAACCTAGTAGCTCGCCGGGCGAGAGCAAGCGGGCGCTATTGCTCGACTGCAAGCCCCGCTTCGCGCCAGGCCTTCATCCCGCCGTCGAGGGCGGTGGCGTGCATGTAGCCGAGCGAGCGGAGGGTGGCGGCGGCGAGCGTCGAGATCTTGCCGAAGTCGCAGTAGGTGACGATCCGAACGGTAGGATCCGGGAAAGCCTCGTTGATGCGCAGTTCGAGCTGGCCGCGGGGCAGGAGCATGGCGCCGTGGAGGTGGCCGGCGTCGTAGGCGTCCTTCTCGCGCACGTCGAGGACGACGAGGTTGTTGGGGCGCGCGGCGATGCGTTCCGACAGCTCGTTCATCGATATGAAGGGGACGGCGGAGGAGGCTTCGTTGAGCAGCTGGGCGACGGACTTCTTGCCGCTCATGTTGACGCGCAGCGCTTCGGTGAGGTGCGTGGGCGCCTTGATGTCGAGGGTGCGCATCATGGCGACGAACTCGGCGCGGTCTGTCTTCTGCAGGCGCGGATTGGTCCTGATCTCTTCACCGATGGTGGAGCTGGTGCGGCTTTTGTACTCGTGCGCGGGGTGGATCTCGGTGCCGGGATGCAGTTTCAGAAGGCGACCGAACAGGCTGTCGTAGAGCTTTTCGGGATCGCCGGTGGGCAGGTCGGTGCGGCCCGTGCCGCCGATGAGCAGCGTGTCGCCGGTGAAGACGTGCCTGTGTTCCGGGTGCTGGACGACGAGGCAGGTGGAATCCGCTGTGTGGCCGGGCGTCGACAAGGCCTGGAGACGCAGATCGCCGACGAGCAGCATGTCGCCATCGTCGAGACGAAGGTCGACATAGGGCGCGGGGCTGAGATGGCTCATCACGACCTGCGCGTTGAGCGCGCGGGCGATCTCGCGGGCGGCGGAGAAATGATCGGCGTGCGTGTGCGTGTCGATGCAGTAGCGGATGGTGAGGCCATGCTTCGTTGCAAGGCCGCGATAGCGGTCGACGGCGCTGATCTCGGGATCGATGACAGCGGCGGCAAGCGTCTTCGGACAGCCGATTATGTAGGAGCGGCAACCGCCGACTTCGATCGTCTCAAGTATCATCAGGCCCTCCCGCGGGGCCGCCATTCTAGCCCTCGCGGCGCGGACGGAAAGCTCAAAGCTTGCAGGCGGCCGGGCGGTGGAGCACAGTCAGAGCTGACCGCCCGCGCTGAAGACGGGCCGGCGTCTCAGGGGAGGTTTCAATGGCTCATATCTCTCGGCGTGCGTTTGTGGGCGCAGTTGGCGCGATGACGGGTTACGGGCTGATGAGCCCGGCCAGCGCCGTGACCGAGGCGGAGCTGTTTCCGACAGCGAAGACGACGCACGGCCAGGTGCGCGGGATGACAAGCGCGGGCGTCGCTTTCTTCAAGGGCATTCCCTACGGCGCGCCGACAGGCGGCAAGAACCGCTGGATGGCGCCGAAGCCTGCGGCGGCGTGGAAGGGCGTGCGCGACTGTTTCGACTATGGCGAGGCTGCGCCGCAGGTGCTGGCCGATCGCACGGCGGAAAGCTCGATGCTGATCCAGTGGGACCGGCACATTTTCGGCATGGGCGAGAACTGCCTGCACCTCAATGTCTGGACGCCCGGCGTCGACAACAAGGCGCGGCCAGTGATGGTGTGGTTCCATGGCGGCGGCTACACGTCGGGATCGGGCAATGCGGCGCGGGTGGATGGCGATCCGCTGGCGCGGTTCGGCGATGTGGTGGTGGTGACGGTGAACCACCGGCTGGGCTCGTTCGGTTATCTCAACCTGCAGGACATTGGCGGCGGCGAGAAGTTCGCCAACGCAGGCAGCGTCGGGCTGATGGACCTGGTGCAGTCGCTGGAGTGGGTGAAGGCGAACATCGCGAATTTCGGCGGTGATCCGGGAAAGGTGATGATCTTCGGGCAGTCGGGCGGCGGGGCGAAGGTCTCGTCCGTGCTGGCGATGCCGTCGGGCGCGGGGCTCTATCACCGGGCGTCGGTGATTTCAGGATCGAGCCTGCGCGCACAGGATCGCGAGGCGGCGGCGCGGACAGCGAAGCGTGTGATGGAGACGCTGGGCGTTACTCGTGTCGAACAGATGCAGGATGCTCCGTGGACAAAGGTGCTGGCGGCGCAGGCGACTGTTCCTGGCGCCTACAGTCCGGTGATGAACGAGCAGAGCGCCCTGCCGCGGCATCCTTTCGATCCGGATGCGCCGGCCGCCTCGCGCACCGTGCCGATGATGATCTCGACGACGCTCGACGACAACGGCGCGGGCCGCGCCAACGAGGCGCCGAGCGAGATCGAGATGTTCAACACGCTGAAGCAGTCGATGGGCGACCGGGCGCAGGGAATCTATGACGCCTACAAGGCGTATTACCCCGAGCTTCCAACGCGGCTGCTCAATGCGCGCATGCTGACGGACCGCGGGCGGTGGAATTCCTACCGCCAGGCGGACCGCAAGACCGCTCAGGGAGGCGCTGCAGCCTGGTACTACCTGATCGAATTCATCGCACAGGGGCGAGGCGGGCGGTTTGGCGCCGTGCACGGCGTCGACGTGCCGCTGATGTTCCACAATCCGCGCGATGCACAGGTCGGCGGCTGGACTGACGAGGGCCAGATGATGGCCGACCGCGTCGCCTCGGCCTATGTCGCCTTCGCGCGCAATGGCGATCCCAACAATGCCGCGATCCCCAGCTGGCCGAAGTGGAACAGCGACACGCGGCCGATGATGGTGTTCGACATCAACACGCGTGCGGAGGCCAACTATCGCAAGAAACTGATGGACCTCTGGGCCGCCGCGCCGCCGCCCGGCGCAGGAGCAGCGGGGCAGTAGTCTGCGGCGTGGTTCGGCAGTCCTGGCTGTGTGATGGGCTTCCAGGGTGACTTCGGTGGGAAAGCGGGCGCTCTCGCAGTCCTACTTCAGGATCTCGTACCGCACCTCGACGACTCCGTTCCGATACGCCGTTGCGCCCTTGAGGTGCAGGTGCTGCTCCTGCTGGAAGTACTCGAAGTATCGCGTGCCTTGTCCCAGAAGGATCGGGAGGATCGAGATGCTGATCTCGTCAGCGAGCTTGAGGCGGATGAGCTCAGCCGCGACCTGCGCGCCGCCGGCGACCCAGACGCTTCCGTATTGCTCTCTCAGCCGGCCCAGGAGCAGGTCGAGATCGCCGTTGTAGAACTCCACCGTTTTTCTGTCGGTGGTCAGATCTCGGCGTGTCAGGACGATCGTGGGCGTGTCGCCATAGATCCAGCCCAGCCTGAGCGCCAGCTCGTAGGTCTTCGATCCCATGAGGTAGCAGCCGATGGTCTTGAGGAACGCCTCCACGTCCGGGTCAGGTGCGCCGTCAGGGTAGCTGTCAGACGTATTGAACCAGTCGACGCTCGCGTCCTTCTTCTCGATGAAGCCATCGAGACTCGCGCCCATGTGAATGGTCACAGTCGATTTGCCGTTCGTCATGGCATCCTGCCGTTGCAACCTGTCTTGTAACACGCGCCAGCGAGGCTGGCGGCTCGTCAGTCGTTCAGCATGTCGTTCAGTTTCAGCACGGTGTTCCAGTTGCGGGCGGTGCCGGTACAGACTTTCTTCGGCACGAGGAGCTTCGACTGGCCGATCGACGGGCCGTAGTCGATGTAGATCTCGCGGCCGATGACCTTCACCTGTTCGCCCTTGTCGTACTTCTCGCGGAAGGATTTGAGGTAGGCGTCCAGCGCCGCCATGTCGGGTCCGGACTTGCAGACAACGCAAACGAGATGGGCGGGGTCTTCCCTGGCCTTCTTTTTCAGCGGGTTGGCCTTGATGATCGCGGCCCATTCGGCGGGATCGCGGACCATGACTTCGGAGAACAGGCCGAAGGTCTTTTCGATCGCCGCCTCGAGAGCGGCTTCGAGCCTGGCCGGAGCGGTCCTTCTTGCATCGAAGACGAGGTTGCCGCTGGCGATCAGCGTACGCGGGTTTTCGTAGCCGAGCTTTGCGGCCGCCTGCTTCAGCTCAGCCATCGTCACCTTGCGGCCGCCGACATTCACGGCGCGGAGCAGGGCGACATAGCGAGGCATCAGGCGAGCTCTTTCTTCATCTCGACCAGATGAAAGTCGCGGGTTACTTCGCCGCTGGTTTCAGTGAAGGGAAACGGCATGGCGGCGCCGGTGAGCCGGTAGCCACGGCGCTTGTAGTATTCGATGAGCTGGTCGCGGACATTGATGACCGTCATTACCATCGCGGACGCGCCCCAGAGATCACGTACGCGACGCTCGGCTTCGGCGAGGATCTGCTTGCCGAGGCCGGTGGAGTGGATGGCCGGGTCGATGGCGAACATGCCGAAATAGGCGCTGCCCTTGCCGATGTCG
>DATBNA010000203.1:0-2655 GCA_036554545.1 Hyphomonadaceae bacterium | reverse complement strand
CGCCCTCGCTGGTGCGCGCCGATAGACCATCCCCCACCCGATCCCGACCGCCGCTCCGTCGGCGAGCGATGCACCTCCCCCGTTCGGGGGAGGAGAAGACCCGCTTGACATCTGGTAAGTCATGACTTACGGTAAGCCATGACTTACGCAAACTCCCTTGCGGCGCTGGCTGATCCGACACGGCGGAAGATCTTCGAGCGTCTGAAACGCGGGCCATCGCCTGTGGGTGTGCTGGCCGAAGGCCTGCCCGTCAGCCGGCCGGCCGTGTCGCAGCATCTCAAGGTGCTGAAGGAGGCGGGGCTCGTGAGCGAAGAGCAGGAAGGCGCACGCCGAATCTACCGCATCGACCCCGAAGGGCTCGGCCAGTTGCGCCGCTGGCTCGACGGGTTCTGGGACGACGCGCTCGGGAATTTCAAGGCAGAAGCCGAAAAAGGGACGAAGAAGAAATGAGCAGCACGAAAACCATCACCATCGCCCCGGTGAAGAAAGCCGTCTCGGTGGATGTGTCACAGGAAAAGGCCTTCGAGGTCTTCACGGCCAGCGTCGATCGCTGGTGGCCGAAGGAGCATCACATCGGGTCCACGCCTGTGGTGAAGGAAACCATCGAAGGCTGGAAGGGCGGCAAGTGGCGCACGCTGCACGAGGACGGCAGCGAAACCATCAACGGCACCATGCTGGTGTGGGATCCGCCGAAGCGGATCGTCTTCTCCTGGGAGATCAACGGCCAGTGGAAGCCGGAGCCCAACATCGCCATCTGCTCCGAGGTCGAAGTGCGCTTCACCGCCGAAGCCGCGAACCGCACGCGCGTCGAGCTGGAGCACCGCAATTTCGAACGGATGCCGGATGTCGAAGGCGCAAAAGGCATGCGCGACGGCGTCGACAGCGGCTGGCCGGGCATTCTCGACCTCTACCGGAAAGTCGCGCAGGGCTGAGGCTATTCGCAGCTTGACGTTCTGTGCGGCTTGCCATCTTTGCCGCGGATGGCGTTCGGACCTCCCATTGCAGTTCTGAAAGGCGTCCGGCTCACGCTCGGCGGCGAGCCGCTGTTCACCGGCGTCGACCTGTCGCTGGCGAAGGGCGAGCGCATGGCGCTGGTCGGCCGCAACGGCGCGGGCAAGTCGACGCTGATGCGCATCCTGGCCGGCGAAACCGAACCGGATGGCGGCGAGGTGTTCCTGCAGCCCGGCGTGTCGGTGATGCGGCTGGCGCAGGAACCCGATCTCGCTGGGTATGCGACCGCGCTCGATCTTGTCGCCGACGGTCTGGACGAGAACCTCCGCTTCCGCGCCGAGGCCGAACTCGACATCTGGGGCGTGCCGCGCGACCTCGATCCGTCAAAGGCCTCCGGCGGACAGGCGCGCCGCATTGCCCTCGCCGCCGCCTTCGCACAGGATCCAGACATCCTGCTGCTCGACGAGCCGACCAACCATCTCGACGTCACAGCGATCGAGCAGCTGGAGGAGCGCATCACATCCTTCCGCGGCGCCATCATGATCGTCAGCCACGACCGGCGCTTTCTCGAAAACGTCTCCACCTCAATCGCCTGGCTCCGCCAGGGGGTCGTACGCCAGCTCGACAAGGGCTACGCCGCCTACGAAGAGTGGGCCGCGCAAGTCGAGGAGGCGGAAGAGGCCGCCTTCGCCAAACTCAACACGCAGCTGAAAGCCGAAGAGCGCTGGATGGCGCGTGGCGTCACCGCCCGGCGCCGCCGCAACATGGGCCGCGTCCGCAAGCTGCTCGACATGCGCGCCGAGAAGAAGCAGCGCAGGATGGCGCTGGGCGAGGCCGCCGCGGGCGCAAATCTCTCCATCGACTCCGGCGCGCAGACCGGCCGTCTTGTCATCGAGGCCAAGGGACTGTCGAAGACCTTCCAGACCAGGGACGGCCCGCTGGAGATTGCGCGCAACTTCAATCTGCGTGTGATGCGCGGCGACCGCGTCGGCTTTGTCGGCCCGAACGGATCGGGCAAGACAACCCTGCTGAAGATGCTGCTTGGCCAGTTGGAACCGGATTCGGGCATGGCGCGGCTCGCAAAAACCGCCGAAGTCGCCTTTCTCGACCAGTCGCGCGCCAGCCTGAAACCTGACGAAACGCTATGGGACACGCTCGCCCCGCTCGGCGGCGACCAGATCATCGTGCGCGGACGCCCCAAACACGTCGCCGCCTATGCGCAGGACTTCCTCTTCGACCCGCGCCAACTGCGCCAGCCTGTCGGCGCACTGTCCGGCGGCGAGCGCAACCGCCTGACGCTTGCCCTTGCCCTGGCGAAACCATCGAACCTGCTGGTCCTCGATGAACCCACCAACGACCTCGACATAGAGACACTCGACCTGCTGGAAGAAATGCTCGCCGACTATGACGGCACGATCCTCCTCGTGAGCCATGATCGCGCCTTCCTTGATGGCGTGGTTACTTCCGTCCTAACGCCTGAAGGCAATGGCCGCTGGCTGGAGACGCCGGGCGGCTATTCCGACTACCTTTCGCAGAAGAAGCCCGGGGCGCCGAAACAAGCCGTTGCTGCCAGCAAGGCTCCCGCTGCGCCGTCGGGGCCGAGGGTTCAGTCGAAGCTTGGCTACAAGGACCAGCGCCGCCTCGAAGAACTCAACCGCCTGATGCCTCAGCGACAGGCAGAGATCGCCGCACTCGAGGCCGCCA
>DATBNA010000135.1:0-3269 GCA_036554545.1 Hyphomonadaceae bacterium | reverse complement strand
GACGCGGTCACGGTCTCGTTCGTGATGCCCGACATGCATCCCGAGCTCGTGCGCGCGCTCGCCGAGCGCGGGGTGACGAGCTTCGCGATGGACCTCGTGCCGCGCATCACGCGCGCCCAGTCGATGGACGCCTTGAGCTCGCAGGCGACGGTCGCCGGCTACAAGGCGGTGCTGGTCGGCGCGGCGCACCTCGCGCGAATGTGCCCGCTCCTGATGACCGCCGCCGGCACGGTCGCCGCCGCCAAGATCTTCATCATGGGCGCAGGCGTCGCCGGCCTCCAGGCTATCGCGACGGCCCGCCGCCTCGGCGGGATCGTTTCCGCCACCGACGTCCGCCCGGCCGCCAAGGAGCAGGTCGCCTCGCTCGGCGCGAAATTCATCGCGGTCGAGGACGAAGAGTTCAAAGCCGCTGAAACCTCTGCGGGTTACGCCAAGCCGATGTCCGCCGAGTACCAGAAGAAGCAGGCGGAACTGGTCGCCTCACACATCGCCAAGCAGGACATCGTCGTCACTACCGCGCTGATTCCCGGCCGTCCGGCGCCCGTGCTGGTCACCGAAGCGATGGTAAGATCCATGCGTCCCGGCTCTGTCGTCGTCGACCTCGCTGTGTCCCAGGGCGGCAACTGTCCGCTGTCGAAACCCGACCAGGTCGCCGACATCAACGGCGTCAAGGTCATCGGCTTCACCAACCTGCCGGCCCATGTCGCCGCCGACGCTTCCGCGCTCTACGCCCGCAACCTGCTCGCGCTGCTGCCGCTCCTCACCGGAGAGGACAAGTCCTTCTCGCCCAAATGGGATGACGAGATCGTCAAGGCGGCGGTTCTGACCCGCGACGGACAGGTGGTGCATCCAGCCCTGAAGGATGGCTGATGATCTCGAAGGGCATCGGCCTCATGCTGACGATCGCCGGCGCCATCCTCGCCGTGTGGTTCGTGCAGATGATGATGCGCCCGGATCCCGCGCCGCTGCCCGCCTTTGTCGTCGCCGCAATCGCCCTGGCCATGATATCGGTCGGCGTCCGCTACATCCTGAAGGGCGGTAAGAAGAAAAAGTCCGGGGAAGGAAACGCTGCATGATCAGACGCCTTGCGCTTCTCGCCAGCGTCGCGCTCGCCTTCGCGGCGCCTGCCTTCGCCGCCTCGGGCGCCGAAGCGACGGACCCCCTGATCTTCCGCCTCGCCATCTTCGTCCTGTCGATCTTCGTCGGCTACTACGTCGTCTGGTCGGTGACGCCTGCCCTGCACACGCCGCTGATGGCCGTCACCAACGCCATCTCCTCCGTGATCATCGTCGGCGCGCTTATCGCTGCGGCCGCCGGCGCCAACCAGGAGATGACCGGCGACCTCTGGATCTCGAAGGGCATGGGCGCCGTCGCCGTGGCCCTCGCCGCAGTCAACATCTTCGGCGGCTTCCTCGTCACCAAGCGCATGCTCGCCATGTACAAGAAGAAAGAAAAGCCAGCCGCCAAAGTCGAAGCCAAGTAAGGGGACGGACATGAAACGGGGGACGATCGTTCTTGCACTCGCCCTGGCGCTTGCGCCCGGAGCCGTCGCACAGAAGATTGCGAGGGCTGAGCAGGGCTCAGTGCCGCTGGCGTTCGACGATTTCAAGCATGGCCACACGACGGTCGTGGTGAAACCGGGCGACGTCGCCTGGACAGAAACCATCCGCGCCGCAAAGGCGGTGCGCCTTGTCGAACCGGTCGTCGAACGCACCCGGCCAAAGGTGGCCGGCGTCCCTGCGGGCACGGTTCTCTTCGGCTACCAGCTCTCGACCGGCATTGCCTACTGCGCTCCGATCGACCTCGCGAAGGTCAACCGCGATGTCCAGTGCGTTCGCGACCTCGATGGCGACGGCACATTCGACGGCAGCTACATCACCAACGATCAGGGCGCCGACAGCCGCTATTTCTCCAGCTTCCTGAAGAGCCTCACCGCCACGAGGAAGGCGCGCTACGAGCAGGCCTCCCACACCGACCTGACGCCCGCAGCGGCGCGCGTTGTCTTTGCCGGCATGAAGAACGGTGCGCCGCGTTTCAGCCTCTTCATCGACAATGACAAGCTGGACAACCCGATCGACTGCGAGATCCAGAAGCCGGGCGTCTGCGACGCCCTTGGCGTCAGGCTCGCCTACGGCCCGGCGGAAGGCTCGAAAGATTCCGTCACGCTCGCCTTCGAAATCTCCGCGCCGAACCGGACGTTCAGTCTCTACGATCCCAACAACCACCTCAACCGCTGACGCGGCGAGCAAGGCCAGCCCACTCATGAACGCCAATATCGCCGCCCTGCTCTATCTCGCCTCCGGCGTGCTCTTCATTCTCTCGCTGCGAGGCCTGTCGAGCCCGGAGACCAGCCGCGCCGGCGCCAACAACGGCATCATCGGCATGGCGATCGCCATCCTCACCACCCTCTGGATGGTGTGGGACGGCGCCGGCGGCCTCGATGCGACGACAATCGCGTTCATCGTGGGCGGCATCGCGGTCGGCGGCCTGATCGGCGCCGTCGTCGCCCAGCGCATCAAGATGACGGCGATGCCGCAGCTGGTGGCCTTCTTCCATTCGCTGGTCGGTCTTGCCGCTGTCCTCGTCGCCGCCGCCGCGCTCTACGCCCCCGAAAGCTACGGCATCGGCGAGCCGGGCGCGATCCACACCGCCTCGATCATCGAACTCTCGCTTGGTTCAGCCATCGGCGCCCTCACCTTCACCGGCTCGGTCATCGCTTTCGCCAAGCTCAACGGCAACATGTCGGGCGCGCCGATCCTCCTGCCCGCCCGCCACCTCATCAACATCGCCTTCGCCGTCGCCGTCGTCGTGCTGATGGTGCTGATGGTCCAGAACGGCGGCTCGCAGCCCTGGATGTTCTGGGCGCTGACGATCGTCGCCCTGATCCTCGGGGTGACCCTCATCATCCCCATCGGCGGCGCCGACATGCCGGTCGTCGTCTCGATGCTGAACTCCTACTCCGGCTGGGCGGCCGCGGCCCTCGGCTTCACGCTCGAGAACAACGCGCTGGTCATCACCGGCTCACTCGTCGGCTCCTCCGGCGCAATCCTCTCCTACATCATGTGCAAGGCGATGAACCGCAGCTTCATCTCCGTCATCCTCGGCGGCTTCGGCGGCGAGACCGCTGCTGCTGCAGGCGGCGGCCCGGCCAAGCCCGTGAAGATCGGTTCGGCGGACGACGCCGCCTTCATCATGAAGAACGCTTCGCGCGTCATCATCGTCCCCGGCTATGGCATGGCCGTCGCCCAGGCCCAGCACGCGCTGAAGGA
>DATBNA010000147.1:0-5893 GCA_036554545.1 Hyphomonadaceae bacterium | reverse complement strand
CAGGCGCTGTTCCAGATGTCGGCCTTGGTCGCCTGGAAGATCCAGCGTTTGGCGCCGGTATCCATGTCATAGGCAATGATGGCGTCGGAGGTGTTGGTGGCGGGCCATGAAAGGCTTTCGCCGGTGCCGGCGTAGATGAGGTTGCGCTTCGGATCGAGGACAGGCGTCGACCACACCATGGCGCCGGCGGGACCCCATTGCTGTGTGCCGCTGCGGCCGAGGCGCGTCGGCTTCACGTCTTCATCGATCGTGCGGCCGACCCAGAGGATCTTGCCGGTCGCGAGATCGAGCGCCGTCACGGCGCCCTGGCCCTTGCAGCATTCGTATTTGTCATCGGGCGGGAAGTTGGACTCGATCACGGAGACAGGCGCGAACACCTTGCCGCCATGCACGACAGGCGCGCCGGTGATGCGGTTGAGGTTGTTGAGCTTGACGTCGGTGACCCAGAGTTTCGCGCCGGTCTTCGCATTCACCGCGTGAACATGGCCGGCGGCGTCGCCCATGACGATGGCGGCGGGCGATTTGTCCGTTGCTTCGGCGAAGCTCAGCGAGGAGCGGAGCGTCATGTCGGAGACATAGTGCCACTTCACGCAGCCGGTGTTGGTGTCGAGCGCGTAGAGGCGGCCGGCGTCTGTGGCGGCGAGGAAGATGGTGTCGCCGACGATCACGGGCTGGGAGCGCATGGTGGGCGTCTGTGGGAAGGCGGCGACCCAGGCGACTTCGAGGTTCTTCATGTCGGCCTTGGTGAGGCCGGTCTCTTTCGCGGTCTGGGCGCGGTTGGCGTCTTTGGTTACCCCGAAGGTCGTGGAGGTACGCGGCGCTCCGTCGAGTTTCACCTGCCGCAGCTTGATGGGGCAGCGCGCCTCGTCGATCCAGGCGTCATTCGTGCTTTCGGCGCTGGGAATCCAGTCGATGAGTTGCGCGAGCTCTTCCTTCGGAACGTTCTTCGCCTCCTGGCTCATATAGCCGAGTTCGAGCGCGTATCTGACGGTGGAGCGGTTGAGCTGGCGGATGGCTTCGAGCGAGGGCGCGCCGCTCTGTTCGGTGTTGTCGTGACAGGAGGCGCACCATTCGCCGTAGACCTGGCGGCCAGGATGGTCGGCGTCGCTGACGCCCGCGTGCTCCGAGGTCGCCGCTTCGCTGGTCCGCGGTGCACACCCCGGCAGGGCAAGCGCCAATATGGCTGCGAGCGCAAAGGCGCTGGTGTTCTTCACGGATTTCTCCTCCCGGAGCAGTCTTCTTTTGTCCCAAGCGTACTGCCCGGGTGTGGCCTTGCAAGACGCGAGAAAGTGAACGCGTTGTCGCTACTTCTTCGGCTTGAAGGCCAAGAGGACGTTGCCGGGGCTCTCGCCAAAGCGGGCGTAGCCGGAGACAACATAGAGCATGCCGTTGGCGGCGATGTAGGGCGATGAATCGATCGAGCCGCCATTGCCGGGAACGCCGTTCACGGTGTCGAACTTGCGCATGGTGTCGTAGCGCCAGAGTTCTGCGCCGGTTTTGGCATCGAAGACGCGGAGGATGCCGTCGACCGAGCCCTGAAGGACTGCGCCGTCGATGATTAGCGGCGCAGGCGAGAAGCCGAAGCGGCGGTCGCAGCCGGCATAGCGTTCCTTGCGGTCGCCCGAGCAATCGCCTTCGCCCCTCGCAGTCCACATCACCTTGCCGGTTTCAACGTCCAGCGCGTGCAGGGCCACGCCGGCGAGCGGCAGTTCCTCCGTGGGCTGGGAGTTGTCGTTCATCGGCGCAAAAACGCGGCTGCCGTCCGTGGCGATGCCCCAGTGCACGCCGCCATTGGCGCCTCCGCGGCTGAGGCGGATATTCCAGATCAGCTTGCCGCCATTGTCTGGATCGAGCGCCCAGATGTCGCCCGACTTCTGGCCGGCGAGGATGATGTCGCGTCCGTCGGCGCG
Source organism: Hyphomonadaceae bacterium (assembly GCA_036554545.1). GTDB lineage: Bacteria > Pseudomonadota > Alphaproteobacteria > Caulobacterales > Hyphomonadaceae > UBA7672. The sequence goes on along the minus strand of DATBNA010000147.1, from coordinate 3,983 downwards.
CTTGCCGATCACCACTGAGCCGCCGAAGTCGACATCGCGGGTGACGCCTTGCTCTGCGCCGAAACAGTTGGCGCCGCGCGGGCAGGCATAGTGCCAGAGATCGCGCTCTGTGGCCTGGAACACCCACTTCCGTTGGCCGGTGTCGAGATCGAATGCGACTATGGCGTCGGTGGTGTCGACGAATGGGATCGAGTTCTGCTCGCCGGTGCCGACATAGAGGAGGTTGCGCTTCTCATCGATGGCCGGCGTGTTCCAGATCGGTCCGCCGGAGGGGCCCCACATCTGCGTGCCGACGCGGCTCTTCTGCGTCTGCTTCGCTTCCTCCATCAGGCGGCCGGTCCAGATCTTCCTGCCGGTCCCGAGGTCGATGGCGATGACGGCGCCCTGCGCCTTGCAGCATTCGTAGGCTTCGTCGACCGCGTGGTTGATCTCCGTGGCGGAAAGCGGCGCGTAGACGCGGCCCTTGTGGATCACGGGCGTGCCGGTGATACGGTTGGCTTCGTGCAGGCGCACATCCGAGCGCCAGACCTGCTTGCCGTTCAGCGCATCGACGGCGACGACGAAGCCTGTCGCGTCGCCGGCCACGATGACAGGTTTGCCCTTCGAGATTTCGCCATAGCTGATCGAGGAGCGCAGCGGGGTCGGGCTTTCATACTGCCACTTGGCGCAGCCCGTGTTCGCATCGAGTGCGTACATGCGGCCGGCATCGCTGGCGACAACATAGATCGTGCTGCCGACGACCACCGGTTGTGAACGCATGGTTGGCGTTTGCGGGAAAGCGGCAGCCCATGCGAGTTCGAGATTGGCGAAGTCCTGCTTGCGGAGGCCGGACTGTTTGGATGTCTGCATGCGCGTGTTGCTGAGGTTTACGCCCCAGGTCGGCGCGGTTGATGTAGCGGACGCGTTGATGCGGGCCGGGGCGCCCTTGCATTTCGCCTGCTGGATCCAAGCGCTGTTGTCGGGCTGGCCGAGGGCGAGCCAGTCGACCACCTGCATGCGTTCGTTGGCTGTCAGGTTCTTGGCCTGTGTGCGCATGTAGCCGATGGTGATGGCGTACTCGACGGAGGGCTTGCGCATCAGGCGCAGGCTGGCGAGGCCGGGCGCGCGGGCGCCTTCCGGGTTGTTGTGGCAGGCGCCGCAGGCCTTGTCGTATACGGCCTTGCCCGGATGGGCGGCATCTTCTTCAGGCGTGACGACGTGCGTGGCGGCCACCTGCGGAGCGGGAGCGGAGGTCTGGATGCAGGAGGCGGTCAGCAGCGCCGATGCGATGACAAGTAAAGCGCCGCTGCGCATGCCGTCTCTCCCCGCTGCGCCGGTGGCGCTTCCGGTCACTCTGGACCGTTTTGTCTGAGTTCAAACGCGCCATTTGCCGCGGACCGTCGCGTCGCGCAAAATCACGGAAATGTTGGCGCTATTCAGCGGCTACGGCGCGGGCCTGCGTGGGGGCGTAGCGGGAAAGGGCCCAGTTCAGCACGCGGTCGAGGCCGGTGTGGAAGCCTTGCGAATGCCAGCCGAGTTCGCGCTCGGCTTCCTTCTCGTCGAGCATGGGGCCGGTGAGGGCAGTGGAAATATCGCCGGCGGTCTGGACATAGCCGGCCCAGCTTGCGCCACCGGGAAGCGGATAGCGGTTGTCGAGCAGGATGCAGACGGCTTCGGCGACATCGAGTTCGCGGCGCTCGGCGCCGGCGGAGAAGTCGATGCGGGAGTGGGGCTGCGCCTTGTCGGCGGCCGCGAGGATGCCAGCGGCGAAATCACGGACAGGGAGCCAGTCGCGGATGGTTGCGCCGCCGTTCTGGACGGTGAAGACGCGGCCGTTGACCAGAGAGCAGACGAGTTCCGAGAGGAAGGCGTTGTCGGGTTGCCATGGGCCGAAGACTTCGGCGGCGACGCAGCCGACCAGCGGCAGGCCGTGGACGCGGGACCAGTTGTCGGCGAGCGCGGCAGCAGTTGCTCGCGCAGCCTGCAGGGGTGTCGGCGCAGGCGTGTTGATGGCGTCGGTTTCGGCGGCGATCGCGTGGACGAGGCGGAACCCGTCGCGTGCCGGACCCTTGAGCTGTGCGTGCCAGGCGCGAGCGGCCTCGAGAACGGAGAAGGCGCCGGCGATTTCCGAGTCGAACAGGCTGTTTGTATCGCCTTCCGGATTGGCTGCGAGATGGATGATGGCGTCGGGCTTGTACTCATGCACGAAGGCGCGAAGCACGGAGCGATCGGTGATGTCGGCTTCGAGGCGCGCGTAGCCGGGCTTGCCGGCGACGCTTGCGAGTGCCGGAACAGGCGCCGATTTGCGGCGGCGATCGATGTTGAGCACCTGGTCGCCGCGCTCGACAGCGAGGCGCACCACGGCCGAACCTATGAATCCGCAACCGCCTGTCACGAGGACGCGCATAAGGCCTCGAGCCTCCGCCAAGTGTTAACGGGTATTAGGCGTCGCGTAAGGAAAGGGTTAACGCTCGATTCAGATCGGCGATGCGTTGGGATTCGGATTGGCCTGGACGATCTGCCAGACTGGCTCGAACGGCTTTTCCACGACCCTGGTTTCTTTCTGGAAGAACATCGTGGGACGCGTGTCGGCGTTGAATTTCGGCCAGGCGGGGAGGCCAGCCGCGCCATTGGGATCGCCGGTCCGCGCGAACTGGACCCAGGTCGCGCTCATCAGCTTGCCCATCGCGATGTCGTCGGATGTAGAGCCGGCGAACAGTGGCGCTTCGGCGACATTGTCCATGATGTAGGGGATCTCGGCGGTGTGCGGCGCCTTCAGCACGAAGTCCTGCGGAGGAATGTCGTGGGCGAAGACGTAGGAGTAGACGCCTGCAGGCTGCGCGGCCTTGCGCGAGGCCAGCGTGTGGTGTGACGACAGCGAGCTCACCGTGCCGGTGACCTGCATCAGCAGGTAGTTGGGAGCGTAGTCCGGGTATTCGGCCTTGAAGGCGTCGACGAGCGCCTTGCCCTTGCCCTTTGCCGTGCGCTCGGCTGCATCGAGCACCTGCTTTTCTGTCGTATTGAACCATTCCGGGTTGCCGACATTGTAGAGCGTGCGCTCGTCCTTGGTGAAACCGATCATCACGGGGATGTTGGCCGACTGCGGCGGAGCATCGGGATCGAACGGGTGACGCGGGATATTCGTGTCGTCGATCGACGGGCGGAAGGTTCCGCCACCCATCTCGAGCGCGGTGGCGAGGATCTTTTCGGCGGGGACGTTTGGCAGTTCGGTGGCTGCGTTCTCTGAAGTCAGGCCAAGCTTGCCGAGGAAGTCGGTTGCGGTTTTTGCGGCGCCTTCCTTCGAGCCCGAGCGCAGGCCGGCGCCGGACTGGATGATGGCCTTGTGGAAAAGGCCGCTCGCCGCCGGCATTGCCAGCAGCGTCGAGACCTTTGCGCCGCCGCCAGACTGGCCGAAGATAGTGACATTGTTCGGATCGCCGCCGAACTGGGCGATGTTGTCCCGCACCCATTCGAGTGCGGCGACAATGTCGAGCATCCCGGCGTTGGCGGAGCCGGTGAAGCCCGGCACGCCTGCGGAATCGAGACCGAGGAAGCCGAACACGTTGAGCCGGTGGTTGATCCCGACAAACACCACGTCGTGGTTCTTCGCGAGATTGTGGCCGCGATAGACTTTCGTGCCGGCCTGGCCATAGGCGAAGCCGCCGCCATGGATCCACACCATCACTGGGCGTGTTGCGCCGGCTTCCGGTCCCGTCTTCTGGCAATAGACGTTGAGCACGAGGCAGTCCTCGTCGCCTTCGCGTTTCGAGTTCGGCGGAGAGGCAAACGCCTCGGATCGTGCGGCTTCGACCACTGGCGGATAGCTTGATGCGCCAGCGCTGCCGGGCGTGCGCAGCTGGACTGCGGGCTGTCCATATTCGGTTGCGGTTGTTTCGCCTTCCCACGGCGCGAGCTTCTTCGGCGCCTGGAAGCGCAGCGCGCCGACCGGAGGCTGGGCGTAGCGCACGCCGAGGAATTCGATGACGCCGTCGACGGATACGCCG
>DATBNA010000016.1:0-4772 GCA_036554545.1 Hyphomonadaceae bacterium | reverse complement strand
CTTTTCGGCGACAGGGGCAGGCTTCATGGTCTCAGCTGAGTTGGAACGCTGAACGTTCAATGCAATCATCAGCCAATATACCTCAGTCCGGGACAATTTTCCAGCGGATTGGCGTTGCCGGCGGCGGGGCCTGGGGAACGGCCCTGGCCGTGTGCGCCACCTCTGCCGGACGCGACGTAAAACTCTGGGTCCGGGAGCCGGACGTCGCCGACGCCCTGACAAAAGGCCGCGGCAACCCGCTCTTCCTTCCCAACACGCCCCTTCCCGCGATCAGCGCTTCGACCTCGATGGCCCATCTGGCCGATTGCGACGCCATCCTGGCCGTCGTTCCGGCCCAGCACCTGCGCGCTACGCTGAGATCGCTGGCCCCATACCTGAAGCCGGGAACGCCCGTGGCGCTATGCTCCAAGGGCATCGAGCGCGGCTCGCTCAAGCTCATGACCCAGGTGCTCGCCGAGGAAGCGCCCAAGGCCTCGCCCGCCGTTCTCTCCGGTCCCTCCTTCGCCGCCGACGTTGCGAAAGGCCTGCCCACGGCGGTCACCCTCGCCTGTCCCGACCGCGCCGTTGGCGAGACCTGGATGCGCTCCATCGGCCGTCCGCATTTCCGCATCTACTGGTCCGACGATCTCGTCGGCGCCGAAGCCGGCGGCTCGATCAAGAACGTGCTCGCCATCGCCTGCGGCGTCTGTATCGGGCTTGGGCTCGGCAGCTCGGCCCACGCGGCGCTCATCGCCCGCGGCTTCGCCGAGATGACCCGCCTCGGCGTAGCCCTTGGCGGCCGAGCCGAAACCCTCGCCGGCCTCTGCGGCCTCGGCGACCTCGTGCTCACCTGCTCCAGCGCGCAATCGCGCAACATGAGCTTCGGCATGGAGCTCGGTAAGGGAAAACGCAGCGCCGAAATACTTTCTCAAAGGAAATCCGTGACTGAAGGGGTAGAAACGGCGCCGGCCGTGGTCGAGCTTGCCCGCAGGCTCAAGGTCGAGCTGCCGATCTGCGAGACCGTGCTGGAGTTGATCGAAGGAAGGCTTGATGCCCGCGCTGCCGTTGGCAGCCTCCTGAGCCGCCCCTTCAAGGGCGAGAACTGAGACTGGGACTGGGACGAGAACTGGAAGACACGATGACGCTTTTCATGATGCAGGGGTTTGACGACGCGGGCGGCGCGGAAATCCGCAAGGCGACGCGCCCCGCACACCTCGAATGGATCAACAGCCTTGGCGACAAGGTGAAGCTCGGCGGCCCGATGCTCGCGGAGGATGGCGTCACGCCTGTCGGTTCGGTGATCTTCCTCGAAGCCGAGACCATGGAAGAAGCCAAGGCGATCTACGCCGAGGATCCCTACCGCCACGCCAAGCTCTGGCGCCGCATCGAGATCCGCCACTTCGCGGTGGTGGCTGGCGGGTTCAAGGCGTGACGCGCGGCGTCGCGCTCGCGCTCTTTCTGGCGCTCGCCGCGTCTCTGACGTCACACGCCCAGACCACGCCGCAACCTCGCACCGACATCCCTGCACTCATGAAGGAAGCCGAGGCCGATCCCGCCATCGCCGCGATCCTTGTTGATCGCACGCGCTCGATGGACTCGCGCCTGCGCGACAAGGGCCGCTACACCGCGCTCATATTGAAGGCTGCCAACGCAAAACCCGGCGAACGCGTGCTCGATGTCGGCTCGGGCGGCGGTTATCTCGCCCTCATCTTCTCTTCTCTGGTGGGAGAGAAAGGCCATGTCGACATCCACAACACGCCGGGCTGGATCAACCAGTTCCCCTCGATGGATCCCGACTTCCAGAAGCAGCGCATCACTCGCAAGAATGTCGGCTGGCTGACCACACGCTGGACTGACCTCGAAGGCCCGCCGGCCAGCTATGACCTCATCGTCATGGGTCAGGTCTATCACGACGTCCCGCTCGAAGGCGAAAACCCTGACATCATGAACACAAGCCTCTTCGCCATGCTGAAGCCCGGCGGGCGTATCGTGATAGAGGACCATGACGCCATCGAGACGATGCCTCTTGTCCAGCAGGTCGGCCTCCATCGCATCAGCCATGGCGATGTCACGGGCCAGCTTCTTCGCGCCGGCTTTGTGCTCAAGGACATGATCCTCATCGACAGCAGCTATGACGATCGTCGCTTCAACGTCTTCCGCCCCGGCGTCCGCGGCCGCACCGACCGCTTCATCGCCACCTTCGAGAAGCCGAAGCCCTAGCTCGCTCCCTCGATCGCCTGCGCCATCGACGCAACCGCAGCCGCCTGCTTCAGCCCGCCTTCTCTCGCGAGCGTGCGCCAGGTGTAGAAGCTGAGCGCGAGGCCCAGCATCGCCCGCTGCTTCGCATTGAAACCCGCGCCGAGCACCTCGCTGTACGCCGCCATCATCGGGCCATAGAGCGCCTCGCTGATCTCGCGTGTCGGCGCGTGGGTTTCGGCGTCGCGCAGCACGCACCCCAGCAGCTGCGCATTTCGCTCGTACCAGTCGTAGATCGCCCGCAACCCCGTCCGCAGCCGCCTGTCGCGCTCCTCGATCGACCGCCACGCCGCCGCATCCGGCGGCGCATCGCGTTCCATCGCAAGACCGGAGCACGCCCTGAAAAGATCGCGCTCGTCGGGAAAGTGCGCATAGAGCGTATGGCGCTGCACGCCTGCGCGCTCGGCGATCATGCTCAGCGTGGTGCGCGCCGGGCCAACAGTGCCATGCAGTTCCAGCGTCGCCTCGGCGATCCTCTCGCGCGTCTCCGCCTGCTGTTCGGCGCGCCGTCCAAGGGTGTAGCTGCGGGTCTTCCGGGCCATTTTCTATTTCATTGCACAGCCTTGTGTATTGATATTGACAAGGCCAGATTTTCACTGCACATTAGTGTACACTGAAATAGAACGCCTGTCCAACGGCGCGCACATCAACCCAGGAGAGCGCGAGCAAAACGCGCCAGGAGTCTCCTCATGCAAACCGAAACAAAAGTCACCGAGATCGCCGACGGCATCTACCGCCTCTCGACCTTCGTCACCGAAGTCGCCCCGCCTGCCGGCTTCGTCTTCAACCAGTTCCTCGTCCTCGGCGACGAGCCGCTGCTTTTCCACACCGGCCCGCGCCGCATGTTTCCGATGATCCGCGAAGCGGTCGGCCGCCTCACCGCTCCTGAAAAGCTGCGCTGGATCGCCTTCGGCCACTACGAGGCCGACGAATGCGGCTCGATGAATGACTGGCTCGCCATCGCCCCGCGCGCCGAAGTTGCGCACGGCATGACCGGCTGCCTGGTCTCGCTCAACGACATGGCCGATCGCCCGCCGCATATCCTCCAGGACGGCGAAGTCATCGACCTCGGCGGCAAGCGCATCCGTTATCTCGACACGCCGCATATTCCGCACGGCTGGGAAGCCGGCCTGATGTACGAGGAAACCACCGGAACGCTGCTATGCGGCGACCTCTTCACGCAGGTCGGCGACGACAGGGCCCTCACCGACCGCGACATCGTCGGCCCCGCCATCGCGGCGGAGGACATGTTCCACGCCTCCAGCCTCCACCCCACGCTCGGTCCCACGGTCCGCAAGCTCGCCAGCCTCCGCCCGCGTACGCTCGCCCTGATGCACGGCCCGTCCTTCAACGGCGACTGCGCCGCGGCCCTCGACGCGCTGGCCGACGACTACGACAGCCGGATCGTCGCGGCGATGAAAGCCGCCGCTCACTAGGAGCGAAGAGGAAGCCGTCTACTGGGCGGCGAGCTCCCGCCGCCCGGCGCCGGTAGCGGCGGCGTGCGCGACATTCAGGTCGGGCTTGTCGAGCTGCGCGACGACGAGGTTCGTCATGCCCGCGATGCAGGCTTTCTCCTTCGGCATGTAGGCGATCGACCGCGGACCTTGCTGCGTGCAGGCGCGCTTCACTTTCACGAGAAGGTTCCGGTAGTTCGTCTCCGCCGATGCGTCCGGATCGTAGGTGAACGCGACCGAGACCGGTCTGGGCCTGTCGGCGAAGGCCGGGGCTGCGGCGAGGGACGCCGCAGCCGCACCGAGCGCCAGAATCGAACAGAAGAGTCCTGTTTTGGGGAGGGTCATGTCGGTCTCCAGAATGCGGGGTCTGCCCCGGGTTGTGCCGGGTTTTTTTGACGAGCGGCGCGAGTACGGTCCCCGCCCGCGTGTGAATCCGCTTTGCCCGCGGGCTGAAGCCTTCTGAATTGATCTGAACGGGGAAGCGCAGTGCGGAAGCCATGACCGGATCGGCAGACAAGGGCGTTCTCGAATTCGGCGGCTTCACGCTCGATCCGGCCAGGCGCACGCTCGCAGGCCCTGGCGGGGCGCCCATCGACCTCAAGCCCAAGGTGTTCGACACGCTCGCGGCCCTCGCGGCGCGCCCCGGCGAAATCGTCTCGAAGCACGAGCTGATGGAGACCGTCTGGCCCGACGTCGTCGTGGAGGACAATAATCTCAACCAGGCGATCTCGGCGCTCAGGAAAGCGCTTGGCGATGGTGGCAAGAGCGGGCGGCGGCTCATCGTCACCGTGCCTGGCCGCGGCTACCAGTTCGCGCCTCACGTCATGACGCCGGAAGCGCTTCCCTCGATCGCGGTCCTGCCCTTCGACGACATCAGCGCCGGGCACGACCAGGCGCACCTCTGCCGCGGCATGACCGACGAGCTCCTCGCCCACCTCCGCCGGATGAAGGACATCACCATCGCCGGCGGCGAATGGGTGCGCGCGCTGATGGCGCAGGACGCCGACCCGCGGCGACTCGGGGAAAGACTCTCCGTCAGCCACCTGCTGGAAGGCAGCGTGCGCAAGGACGGCGCGCGCCTGC
>DATBNA010000106.1:0-5864 GCA_036554545.1 Hyphomonadaceae bacterium | reverse complement strand
GAAGCGCTTCGCCCATTCGCCCAGCGTGCGGGCGTAGGATTTGCCGAACATGGCGTCGACCTCGAAGCCGAGGCCGACTGCGGCGGTTTCCTGGCGCAGGCGGCGCTCGGAGGGGAGCATGCCGCCGGGGACGATGTAGTGCTGGATGAAGTCGGCGCGCTTGCGGTAGAGGTCGAAATGGTCGTCGTCGATGGTGATGATCTGCAACGCGGCGCGGCCGCCGGGCTTCAGCACCTCTGCGATCTTGCCGAAATAGCTGGGCCAGTATTCCTCCCCGACGGCCTCGAACATCTCGATTGAGGCGACGGCGTCGAACTGGCCCCGTACGTCGCGATAATCCCTCAGGACGATCTCGACCTGACCTGAAAGGCCAGCGTCCGCTATGCGCTTCGTCGCGTAGGCGTGCTGGGCGTCGGAGATCGTGATCGAGGTGACACGTGCGCCGTATTCTTTCGCTGCGACTTCCGCAAAGCCGCCCCAGCCCGAGCCAATCTCGAGCACGTGGTCGCCGGACTTGAGATTCAGATTGCGCGCGATGGAGCGGTACTTGGCCAGCTGCGCGCTCTCAAGGTTCTGATCGACCGATGTGTAGAGAGCCGATGAGTAGGTCATCGTCGGATCGAGCCAGCGCGCGTAGAAGTCATTGCCGAGATCGTAGTGCGCGAGGATGTTGCGCTTCGAGCCCTTCTTCGTGTTGGCGCGCAGCATGTGGCGAAGGCCGTGAAAGAACCGCGCGATGCTGCCTCCAACCGCCAGCCTGCCTGCGTCTTCGAAATTGACAGTGAAGTACTCGAGCAGGGTCGCGAGATCGGGCGTATCGAATTTCTGGTCCATGTAGGACTCGGCGAAGCCGATGTCGCCCTTCGAATAGACGGGTCTTATGAAGGCCAGGTCGTGAACAATGATCTCGCCATGCGGTCCGGGTTCCGAGCCCGTGAAGCGCAGTGTCCGTCCGTCCGGCAGTGTTATGTCGAGACGCCCGTGTTTCAGGCGCGTAAGCAGCAAAGAGGCGAGGCGCAGGCTCGCCGGAAGCCGGTCGAGCTTGTGGAGGTCTGTTGCGCCTACCTCCTGGACCATTCTGTCCAGACGGGTCATGCACGTTTCCTCAAGTCTTGCGCATCAGCCGGCCATTCTTCCTCACCTGGAAGGCTGGCTTCCGGCCTGACGAGGGTAGTCCGCCTCGCGCGCTGGTCAGGTTTATCATGATATTGCGCGCCTTTCAGCCACAGTCTCAAGGCCTGCCAATAGATGGCCAGCATTACCCCAAGCCCTGAAAAAGGCATTACCAGCAGCCATTGCCCTATTGTCCCGCTGGTCAGGGCGCGCGGGCGGACATCGAGGCTGGCGACGTGAAGCCGTCCGTCCTTCCCGAAGTTCTCGACGATGAGCCGCATGGCTTCCTCGGACTGCCCCAAAGTGACCCGGTAGTGGCCGGCCACATCAAGAAAGGGCGAGACATGGAATTCCTTCGGCGCCTGCGCGCTTTGATCGCCATCAAACGCACAGACATACGCATGAGTTTCGCCAAAAGTGTTGTGGACTTCGTAGATCACGCCCCGGCATTCGCCATCAGGTCCGTACCCGAACCACAATGAGATAGGCGCGAAACCGTAGCCAAGGACACGGGGGAAAGTGAACAGCCTTATGGCGCCGCCATCGAGCTCGATACACGCTTCGGCAAAGCGGGCCTCAGCCCACACGCGCAGCGGCACCGCGGCGTTGCGTGCGCCATGGTCGGTTGATCTGAGCGATATGACATTGCTTCGTTCCACCGAGAATAGGTGGGAAAGCCTGTTCACTTCTTCCAGACGGCCGATATCGATCTCCAGCATGGCGATGCGATACGCGAAACTGCGCCGGAAGGGCGCCATCCGGGTGTGTGTCGTGCGGCCGAACCAGAGGCGTGCAGGCGCGCGTGTCATCGCGCAACAGCTGAAAGCGGGGCGTGAATGACGGGCGAGTACGCGAGTGTGTGTTTGTATTGCGTGGCGGCCTGCCAGGGAACCGAGCCGCCGAGCGCAAGCGCGGCCTCGAGCCCCGTACGAAGCCCTGCCTCGTGGAAGCCGTCGCCCAGCCAGGCGCCGGCGAACAAAAGACCTTCGCGTCCCTGTACGCGCTGCACTGAACGGCGAGCGGCGGCCGAGGGTGCGTCATACATCGGATGATCGAATTCATAGACGCCGAACGTCTTGTCCTTCGCAGGTTCGCGCGTCGGGTTCAGCGTGACGAAGACCGGCTTGTCGCCCGGGATCTTCTGCAGGCGGTTCATCCAGTAGGTGACGCAGACACGATCGTCCGGGCCTTTGAGCACGTTCCACGACGCCCAGGCAGCGCGGCGCTGCGGCATAAGCGATGGATCGCGGTGGAGGTAGGCAATGTTCGGCGAGAAATGGATCGAGCCGAGCGCGAGGCGCTGCTCGTAGTAGGAGCGATCCAGCATCTCCTTCGCCTGGTCGGCATGGCAGGAAAGGATGACGCTGTCGAATGCCTGCGGCGGAGCATTGCGTTCGATGATGTTGATGCGACCGGCGCCGCCGGGACGGATCGTATCGATCCGCGCGGCTGGTCTCAGTGACGGCTGCAGGTCGGCAAGCATCCTTCCAACATAGGTCCGGCTGCCGCCGGCGACAGTGCGCCAGATGGGGCGGATGGCATGCATCAAGCGGTGATTGTCGAAGAAAGTGAGGAAGCTGGCGGCGGGATAGTCGAGCATCAGACGCTCGGGTGTCGACCAGATCGCCGCGCTCATCGGCAGAAGATAGGCGACGCGGAAGATTTTGGAAAAGCCGTGACCGTCGAGCCAGTCGCCAAGCGTGACGTCAGCAATGTTGCCGGCGATGATCTCGTTGCGCGCAACATTGTTGAATCGCAGGATCTCGCCAATGAGGCCGCGGAATCTTGTATCGAGCGCGTTGCGCTTCCACGCGAACAGGCCCCACGGATCGGACGACCATTCGTAGCTGCTCGGATCAGACACCGAGAAGCTCATGTCGGTCATCACCGTCTTTGCGCCGAGATGCCCGAGCAGGGCGGTGAAGTTGGGATAGTTGGGGCGGTTGAAGCAGATGAAGCCGATGTCGACAGGTAGCTGCGTTCCGTCGTAGTCGATATCGACGGTCCAGGCGTGTCCGCCCATGCGCGGGGCGCGGTCGTAGAGCACCACGTCCGCAGCGTTACGCAGCGCCCAAGCCGCTCCCAGCCCCGCTACGCCCGCGCCGACCACGGCAATGCGTCTTCGGCGAGAGATCATAGGCGGTGGCCCCGGCTGTAATTTCGGGGTGTGTACGCTTGGGCCCCCCGTCTGGATCAGGCTGCCCTAACGGCCGGTTCTGCTCATTGCGTAGGCCTGTGTGCCGCGATGAATCACGTCATCATCCGGCAGCACGGTTTCGGGCTTGTGGCTGATGCCGTCGGCCAGACGCGCATAGAGCGGCGCAAAGTCGGTATCTACGGTTGCGCGGAACAGTTCGTCATAGGAGCGAATGACGAAATAGGTCTGCTGGAAATCGTCGATCCGGTACTCGGTGCGCATCACGCGCTCGAGATTGAAACGCAGGCGGTTGGGCGATGCGTTCTCAAGCGAGAAGATCGACTCGTCTTTCGAAGACGAAATGCCGGCGCCGTAGATGCGGATGCCTTGCGGCGTTTCGATCAAGCCGAACTCGACGGTGTACCAGTATAGTGCAGCGAGATTCTTGAGCCGGCCAAACTTCATCGCCCGCAGGCCACCCTTGCCATAGGCCTCCATGTAGTCGGCAAATACCGGATCGGTGAGCAACGGCACGTGACCGAAGACATCGTGGAAGATGTCTGGCTCCTGAAGGTAGTCGAGCTGGTGACGGCCTCGTATGAACTGGCCAGCAGGGAAGCGGCGATTGGCGAGATGGGTGAAGAAGACTTCGTCCGGCACCAAGCCGGGCACTGCGACGACTGTGAAGCCCGTTCGGCGCTTCAGCTCCTCGTTGATGACGGCGAAGTCCGGAATGCCGCCCCGGTTCAGGTTCAGCGCCTCGTGGCCGTCGATCAGCGCCTTGTCGGCGCGGCTGCCGAGAATGTCGCGCTGGCGCCTGTATAGGAAATCCCAGACGGCGTGCTCGTCGGCAGTGTAGCCGGCCCAGTTCTGGTCGATGACATAGTCATCGTCGCGAACGGTGACGTGAGTGCTCATACCCCGAATGTAGGGTGCGCCGGCGTATCAGTCACGCTGGAGGTCAGTGCGCCGCGGTCGTACGAATGCGGTAAGAGCCGCCCTCGTCGATCTCGAACATTTCCGGAATTTGCGGATGGTTCACCGGTTCCGGTGCGTCATCCGGCAAAAGATTCTGTTCCGAGACGTAGGCGACGTAATATGAGGACTCGTTTTCCGCGAGCAGGTGGTAGAAGGGCTGGTTCTTTACCGGCCGGATCTCCTCGGGAATCGAGGTCCACCATTCCTCTGTGTTTGCAAATTCCGGATCGACATCGAAAATAACGCCCCGGAACGGGAAGAAGCGGTGCCGGACCTGCTGTCCGATACCGAACTTCGCTGCCCTGTTCATGTCCATGGCTGTCAGCGCCCCTGCCTGATTACCCATTAGTGTGCCCCGTCGAAACGCAATGATTCTCGGTCGGGCCCATGGCCGCGCGCCGAGTTTCCGCGTCACGACGCCCCATTTGACCCATTACTTTTGGCCCGGCAACAGAGCAGATGCAGTAAACGGGGGTTCACCAGTGCCATCCGCTGCGGATGGGGCTATGGTCGCTGCAACAAGATCACGGATCGCTAAATGGCGAAGCCTACCCGCTCAGGCCGCGGCAATTCGCGCGGCAGGCGGTCCGGCGGCGCATCCAAGCTCTACGCGGCGCTGGACCTGGGAACGAATAACTGTCGACTTCTGATCGCCGAACGCTCTGCGTCAGGCGGTTTGCGGGTCGTCGATTCATTCTCGCAGATTGTAAGGCTGGGCGAAGGACTCGCCCGGACAGGAATGCTCTCCGAAAAGGCCATGGGCCGCGCTGTCGATGCGCTGAAGCGCTGTCTCGACAAGGTGAAGAAGCATCAGCCGGTGGAGACGCGATACATCGCGACCCAGGCCTGCCGCGCAGCAACAAACGGCAGGGCGTTCCTCAACCAGGTCCATCGACAGCTCGGCATGAAAATGGAGACCATCACGCCGAAGGAGGAAGCGAAGTACGCGCTATTGGGATCGCTCGACCTGGTCGATCCAGCCCACGACTTCGCGCTGGTCATCGATATTGGCGGCGGTTCGACCGAGCTGTGCTGGATCGACGCCAAGGCCGCCGTCGGGCGCGGTGTTCAGGGATGCGCGCAGCGACCTCCAATCCTTGGGTGGGCCTCGTTCCCGGTTGGCGTGGTGACTTTGGCCGAGGGCTTCGAGGACCGGGCCGAAGGCTGGTATGAGCGTATGGTGGGACATGTGCGCCAGCTCCTGATGGCGAACGATGCGGCCGCCCGGTTCGGCCCGCTCTTCCGGGCCGGGCGGGGACAGCTGATCGGCAATTCAGGCACTGTTACGTCTCTCGCCGGCGTGCACCTTCGGCTGGAACGCTATCTTCGGACCGCGGTCGACGGTATCTGGCTGTCGCGGGACGGCGCGGTCGAGGCGCGTACGCGCCTGCACGATGCAACGCCCGAGCAGCGTGCAGCTGAACCGTGCATCGGGCCCGAACGCGCGGATCTTGTTCTCTCCGGATGCGCCATTCTGGACGCAGTCTGGTCGATCTGGCCCGCCGAGCGCCTGCGAGTCGGCGACCGCGGGCTGCGCGAAGGTATCCTGCTTTCGATGATGCATGGCGGAGGCGGGGCGAAGTCCAAGAAGCGTCGCCGAGGGCGTCGGGCTGCCTCGTCCCAGCCTGCGCCGGAA
>DATBNA010000091.1:0-10752 GCA_036554545.1 Hyphomonadaceae bacterium | reverse complement strand
GAGTTCCCCGCCTGTATCGAACATGGCTTGCGTATCCCGGGCCTCCGTCGCCGCCATGACTGCACGAGCGCGCTCCGAAAGGACGCCTGCGAATTTTGCCCAGTCGCCATTGTCGTCTTCGGCAAGGACACGCACGCGGCTCGGCAGCAGCAGCATGTTGCCGCCTTCGACCACCATCGCCGCGGCATTCTCGGCGGCGGCCCATTCGGCTTCGATCGCTGGGAAGAGGGAACTCTCGCCGCTCGCATCGACGAACCAGCCGGCGCGGCTCCAGACACCCTGCGCCGCCGGATCGATGACGTGCGCCATCAGCTCCTGGACAGAAAGCGTCAGGTCGAACTCGACCTCGGGTTCCCGCTCAGCCGGCGTGCAGGCGGCCAGGCAGAGCCCAGCGATCAGCCACAACGCGAACAGGCGAAGAGCGCGCATGGTTATCGGGAATCCTGCAACCGGAGTTTCATGCTGGATCACCTGACCCGGCTCGAACCTGATTGATCGCGATCAACCGGAAGCCGGCAGACCGCGCGCGAGTCGTCCTATTTCTGTGGCTGAGCCAGCGCCGCGTAGGTGAGGCGCGGCGAAATCGTCCGTGTCGGCGGCGTGCCGCCTGTCGGCGTCGAGCCATTCTGGTTCTGGATCATGCCAACGAAGACAAGGTCGTTGGTCGGATCGATCCAGAACCACGTGCCGAACGCGCCGCCCCAGTAGAAGCTGTTGAGGCCCTGTGGCGTGCCGGCCCGCGCCGGATCCATTATGATCGCGAAGTCCATGCCGAAGCCGACGCCTTCCTGGCTCGGTCCGTAGAGGTCGACTTTCACGCCGGGCTTCAGCACGTTTACGCGCATCAGCTTGACGGTCTCTTCCTTGAGGATGCGCTTGCCGTTGAGCTGGCCGCCATTTCCCATGGCCTGCGCAAAGCGCCAGTAGTCCTCCGCCGTCGACATCAGCCCGCCGGACCCGGCAAGGAAGCTCGGCTTGGCGGTCGTCACCCGGTTCTGCGACGGACCCTGGATCTTGCCAGCGCTGTCATAGGTATGGACGGCGACGACACGCGCGGACTTCTCCGGCGGCATCCAGAAGCCTGTGTCGACCATGCCGAGCGGCTTGAAGATGTGCTCGTCGAAATAGACATCGAGCGACTGCCCCGACAGTTTCTCGACGATGTAACCCTGTATGTTGACGCTCGGACCGTAGTCCCACGCCGTCCCCGGCTGGGTCTCCAGCGGCAGGTTCTTCAGTTTGTCGATCATCCCCTGCAGGTCGGTCGCGCCGAGATTGGCCTCGTTGTAGACCGCGCTGACTCCAAAGCCCGCCGAATGGCTCATCAGTTGCGCCATGGTCATGGGCGAGTTCTGCGGCTCGGTTCCGCCACCGGCCTTCTTCACCTTCAGGTCGGCGAACTCCGGAATGTACATCGCGACCGGGTCATCCATCTTCCACTTGCCCTGCTCATAGAGCTGCATCATGGCGACGCCGGTGATGGGCTTTGTCATCGAGGCAATGCGGAAGATGCTGTCGGGTTTCAGCTCCTCGCCGGTAGCGGCGTTGGCTTTGCCGTAGGTGTCGAAGTGCACGACCTTTCCATGCCGCGCGACCAGCGTGGTGACGCCGGCAAGCTTCTGCTGGTCGACCAGTCCACGGAATTCCGCTTTCAGCGCTTCGAGGCCCGCCGTTGTGAAACCCTGGCTCTCAGGAGTGGCCGTGGGCATGCCGAGCTTGTTCGCCTCGATCGACTGCGGATGCAGGGCCGTGCCCGTCATGTCGTCCAGCGTCGTCGTGCAGGCTGCTGCGACAAGCGCTGCGCCAATGGCGGTAGCGGCAAGCAAACGTGTGACGATGCTGGTCATGCGCGTCTCCCCTCGATGGCCGGATGCGGCCTTGTGCCTGTCTGGAAGCAGGGTCGCCTGCGCCGCGCGGCGCGTCAACGGCGCATGGATCACGCTGGATCCTGCAGGCTCCAGTCCTTGGCCAGGTAGGCAATAAGCTGGTCGCGGCGCGCGCGCACATCGTCCGGCGTCCAGCCGGCGCGCCCCTTGAGGTCGTGTGACAGGGCGAAGGAAGCGCCTCCCTTGCGGAAATAGATGTCGAGCTTTTCGGCGAAGGATTTGCGGTCGGCTTCCTGGTTCTCCGAGTGGGTCAGCAAGGTAAAGTTGCCTATGCACTCCGTCAGTTCGTCGCGATCGCGCGCCCGTGACCACTCCTCGTACCACTCCGATCCCTTCTGCGGCGTGCGCGGCAGGATGTGCTCGACCGTGCAGTCCGTCTCCGGCGGAAGCGGCTTGCCGCCCGGTGTCGATGCGCTGATCCGCATCAGCAGGGCGCGACGCTGCTTGAAGTTGGGGAAGCGGCCGCGCAGCCGGTCCAGCATCTCGGTCTTCTCCTTGGGCGACAGGTCGAGCGGACTGTCGGCGTCGAACAGCTCTCCCGGCCGCTCCATGGCGTCCATCACGCGGCGATAGCGTTTCTGGCGGTATTCCCGGTCCTGCACCGAATACTGGAGTGTGTAGGCCATGCGATCCAGGGCCCAGAAAAAGCGGTCGGCCGCCTCCTGGTCGTGCGTGTATTCGACCAGGAACATGATCGCCGGCGCCCGCCAGCCTTCATGGTGGATCGAGCGCAGGTGGCAGATGCGGTTGAGCGCTTCCTCGCCCAGCTTGATGTTCCCAAGGTTGCCGTTCACCAGCGCATCGTAGGCGTCGACGAACCGCGGCAGCTTCTCATTGATGAAGACGCCCACCGGCATCTGCTGCATGATCGACTGCAGCAGTCCGTCGACAAGCTCGCCCACGCCATTGCGATCATAAATTGCACGGACCTGTTTCAGCATGTCGCCGAAGCCGCGGTCGCTGAGCCGGTTGGTGTAGGTATTCCAGCGGACGGACTGCTCGATCGCCTCGTCGTAGGTGAAGCCCGCGCGTTCGAAGAGCGCGGACTTGAGGATGTCGTGGTCCGACAGCGGCTTGCCGCGATGGTTGAGCGACTGGAAGACCTTGTAAGCGACATCGTACTCCGACACGCGAACACGAACGATCGAGAGTTCGTCGAGCATCCACTGCGCGAAGCGCGAACGTTCTTCCTGCGTCATGTCGGTGAGTTCGTCATAGATCAGGTTCACGGCCGCCGCGAGGCGCGCCTGGCTTTCCGACTCTGTGCTGCGCGCAAGCTGGCGCAGCTTGTCCTGGTCGCGCGTCGCGCCGCGGGACTGGACATTCTCGCGGAAGAACCGCGTGTCGAGCGTGTTGAGCGTGATGCGCCAGCGCTGGCCGCTGTTGAACACGCCCATCGTCTCGTGTCCGATCATGGTGTGGAGCAGAGCCTGCTCGTCGGCGGAGCTGGACAGGTCGCGCAGGACGGCGAGGATGATGGTGAGGGTCGTCAGCCGCTGCTGGCCGTCGACCACGTCCTGCGGGCCGCGGCCCTTGGGCCGGATGACCACCATCGCGCCGAGGAAGTAGATGACCGACGTTCGGAATGCCTCGAGCAGGTCCTTGATGAGGATTCCCGTCTCGTCATCGCCCCAGGAAAAGCTGCGCTGGAAGGGCGGCACCCGAATGTCCGCGGCCGCGCTGAAAACGTCGCGGATGCGCAAGACCTCGGCATTGATAGCCATATTACAACACGCCCCGAACTTACTGATCCTACCTACTCAAACCTGCGGCGCGGGTCCAATCTGCCGTGTGCGACATGATCGAGGATCGAGATGAGGCTTTGCCGTTTTGAAGCGCCCTCGGGCGCCGGTGTGGGGATGGTGCTGGGAGAGGAGGTGGTGGACCTCACCAGGGGTATCCCTCAACTCCCGTCAAATCCTGTGGATATTCTCGCCGCAGGAACGGCCGGTCTGGAGACGGTGGAAGGTGCGGCGAAATCGGCGCCGCGGCTCAAGCTGAAGGACCTGAAACTGAAGGCCCCGGTCCTGCGGCCGGGGAAGATTCTCGGCATCGGTCTCAACTATCGGGACCACGCAAAGGAAACCGGCCGTGAGCCCCCGACGACACAGATGTGGTTCAACAAACAGACCACCTGCCTCAACGGACCGTTCGATCCAGTGACGATGCCGGCGGTATCGACGGCCCTCGACTACGAGGTCGAACTGGTCGTGGTGATCGCGAAGCGCGGCCGCCATGTACCGCGTCAGCGGGCGATGGAAATCGTTGGCGGCTTCATGACCGGATGCGACTATTCGGTGCGCGACTGGCAGCGCGCAACGCAGACCATGATCATGGGCAAGGGCTTCGACACTCACGGGCCGGTCGGCCCGTGGATCACGACGCCGGATGAAGCAGGCGATGTGTCGTCGATGAAGCTGCGATGCTGGGTGAACGGCGAGCTGCGTCAGGACGGCGTGGCGGGCGACATGATTTTCGACATCGCGGCGCAGATCGAACACCTGACCAAGGCCTTCCCCCTCGAACCGGGCGATCTTCTCTTCACTGGCACGCCTGCAGGTGTCGGGGCCGCATATGATCCGCCAAAGTTCGTAAAGGTTGGCGACAAGGTACGCGTCGAAGTCGATCGTCTCGGCGCCATCGAAACGACGATCGTCCAGGAAAAGGCTGAAACGCGGATCGGATAGCGCCGAAATGGGGACGGGTTTGCCGCGAAGAGTCATCGCAATTGTCATCGCACTTGTGCTGATCGCGATTGGCGCACTCGCATTGCTGGCCGCAGGGCAGGGCTTTGGCGGAGCGCTCGGTCGTTTCGAGCGCGATGCGGGCCGGCGCATGGCTGCTGCGAAACCGAAGTCTGCAACCGCTGAAACATTCCGCGCGACGATCTGCGCCAATTCGCCCTGTGTGCTTGTGGAGGTCGGGGGCCTCGCCTTCCTGGTGGGGGCCGGCGAGGGCGCTGCTGCCGGGCTGGCGGAGCGCGGCCTGCTGCGCGCCGATCTCGACGGCGTGCTGCTCAACGACATTTCGCTGGCCTCGGTCGAAGGGCTCGCCGCTGTTCAGCGCGCTGCGTTCGGGCGCGGCCGGACTGAGCCGCTGCCTGTCTTCGGGCCTGACGGCCTCCTGACGGTGATCGACGGGGTAAATCTTGTTCTTGCGGGATCGGGCGGCGAAGGCGCGCGTCTTCAGGTCGGAACGGAGGGAGAAGACGAGGGCCTCGCCGGCAAGGTGGTCTTCGATTCCGGCGTTGTCACGATCCGCGCTTTCGCCGCCAGCCGCGGCGGGCGCGTCTACAGAATCGACGACGGCGCCAAGTCGCTGATCATTGCGGGATGCACGGCAAGCGCTCCGGACGTTCTCGCTGCTGCTCGCGGATCACGCTCCGCTGCAGCCATCATCGCTGCAGCGTCCGCAAAATTGATCAGTATCGAAACGAATGCTGCAGCGGCTGCCGGAGTATCCGTCGCTGCCTATCCCGCGTGCATGTTTCCGGAAGACGCTGTGCGCGCCGTGAATGACGCACGACTATCGGGAGGACTGCTGGCGCCGCTGATTCCCTCTGCAAACATGGCGGCGTGGGCGGAGGCCGCCACAATTCCCGCCAGCGCAAAGCTCGCCCTCGCGCCTGCAGGAACGGTGATGGACTTGACCGGCGCGTCGCCTGCGGTCACGGCGCCCTGAACGGAAATGGCTGCGAATTCCGGGCGCTAGAAAAGCAGACGGGGTCCCGACTCGTGTCAGGACCCCGTGCTCCCCGGTCGCCCCCGTCGCCATCCGCTAGCCCAATCGGCCCCGGCGGACGGCACGTTAGGAATTGTGGCGAGTTAGAGGCATGTTCGGGGGCACTGTCTACTGGAATAGGCGCCTCGTCGGCAGGAGTCCGCCAGCGTGTCACCCAAAGTCCACAAGTTGCGCTGCAGGCCTTCGCCAACGCACGTGGGAGGTCTATCTGTGAAGCAGGGAAATCCCGTGCTTCGCCGAAGTCTTAACGGCGCTCGCGGCTCTCCGCCGCGCTGTTGCACTCTTGTCTTGTCATTCATCGCGGATGCCAACACAACCAAACACGTGGACGGAATGAGTCCGCACTGAGGGGCTGCTCAGGTTCGATGCCGGTTATCGCGCACATAATGCTGGCGCTGGTTTACATTACCGCGTCTGCGCTCGGCGCACTCGCGCTGGTGCGCTACTATGCGTTCGAGCCGATCACGGCCGCGCTGATCGGCGCAGCGTCGGGTCTGGCGATGATCCAGCTGCACATGGCGGTCTCGCGCCTCGGCGGCGGCGACATCGACAAGCAGCTCTACGAGATGCGCCAGGAGAACCGGAAGCTGACTGCGCGCGTCGCGCAGCTCGAACAGTACACCGGGCAACTCAAGACCTCGTTCGACCAGGAAGTCGCCGCGCGCCGCGAAACGATCGTCAACGAGATGCGCGGGCTCGAGGACATGATCTCGAAGCTGGGCAAGAAGTTTGAATCGCGCCTGCAGGTCGTGCGCTCGCAGTCGAACGATCCGACCATGGACGGCGCCTCGGCTCTTGACGCAGTGCGCGATGCGCTGCGCGAGAACCGCGTCGACCTCCACTTGCAGCCCATCGTCAACCTGCCTCAGCGCCGCGTCTGTTTCTACGAAGGTTTCACCCGACTGCGCCGCTCGGACGGCAAGGTGATCATGCCCTCCGAGTTCCTCGGCGCCGCCGAACGCTCGAACCTGCTAGGCGTCATCGACAACATGCTGCTGTTCCGCTGCGTTCAGATCGTGCGCCGCCTTTCGGAACGCGACCGCCGCGTTGGCGTTTTCTGCAACATCTCGATGGCGTCGCTCGAAGACGAGCAGTTCTTCCCGCCCTTCCTCGAATTCATGCGCGAGAACCGCGACCTCGCCAGCGCCCTGATCTTCGAGATCAGCGTTCGCACCTTCAACCAGCGCTCCGACATCGCCGCCCGCAACATGGGCCGCCTGAAGGACCTCGGCTTCCGTTTCTCGCTGGACAAGGGCGACGGCCTCAACTTCGACCTGCAGGAGCTGCAGCACGCCGGCGTCAAATTCATCAAGATCAACGGCGATCGCCTGCTCGAGGAACTGACGCCCGGGGGCGAGCGTCCGATTTCGTCCATCTCGCGCGACATCGCTGCGGAGGATGTGCCGGCAGTCTTCGTGCGCTACGGCATCGACTTGATCGCGGAGAAGGTCGAGAGCGAGAAGTCGGTGATCGACATCCTCGAATTCGAGATCCCGTATGGCCAGGGCCACGTCTTCGGCGCTCCGCGCCCGATCAAAGGCTCGCTGCTGGAAGAGACCGCTCCGCCGCCTGACTTCGTGCGCCGCGTCAGCGCGCTTGCGATGTAGTCCGCATTTGCGGACCTATGTAGATTGCCGATGACCTCGCTGCTTCCCGGCCTCTCGCACGTTGCACTGAACTACGACGCGGTCTTCTGCGACGTCTGGGGCGTGATCCACGACGGCAAGAAGGCTTTCAAGGATGCGGTCTTTGCGCTGCGGGAATTCCGCCGAAACCACGGCCCGGTGATCCTCATCACCAATGCGCCGGTGCCCAAGCATCGCGTCACGCGCCTGTTCCCGAACCTTGGCGTCACCGACGACTGCTACGACGATGTGGTGGCCTCGGGCGACGCCACCCGCAACGAACTGAAACGCGTCGCCCCGGGCCCGGTCTACCGCATCGGCCTCGACCAGGACATGAGCGTCTATGCGGACCTCGACCTGGCTTTCTCGGATGACCCAACCGTCGCGAAGGTCGTGAGCTGCACCAGCCTGCGCGAATACCCGCATGGCCATCCCGAGACCTATCGCGACGAGCTGAAGCGTCTGGCCGCACACAACCTGCCGATGATCTGCGCCAACCCCGACGTGCAGTTCCGTCATGGCGATACGCTGGTCTGGTCGGCCGGTTCGCTGGCCGCGATCTACGAGGAGGAAGGCGGCAAGGTGATCCGTCCCGGCAAGCCCGACGCGCCGATCTACAGTCTGGCTTTCGAGCGCGCTGAAGCCATCGCACGCAAACCCATCCGGCCGTCTCGCGTGATCGGGATTGGCGACGGCCCCGCTACTGACGTCCGCGGCGCTGTCCGGCAGGGGATGGACGCCCTGTTCATCGGCAGCGGCATCCACGGTCATGTCATGGGCGAGGGCGACGCCTTTCTTGCGTCCGCGATCAAGGTGCTTCAGGCCGATGGCGTCGAGGCCCGCTACGCAATGCCGGAACTTCGCTGGTAGATGTATGGACAGGTTCGGGCGGCTTGACCTAAGCCTCCGCCCCACATAACCGCCGGTGCTGGCCAATGCCCCGGGGGCGGGCCGGTCGCAAGGGAACGCGTATGAAGAAGGGCAAGACGTTCGCGGAGCTGGCCGTGGGGATGACCGTCTCCATCCAGAACACCGTCAGCGAACAGGATGTGATCGACTTCGCCCGCGTGTCCGGCGACTACAACCCGCTCCACATGGATGAAGAGTATGCGAAGACGACGCTCTTCGGCGGGCGTATCGCGCACGGCGCTCTCTCCGCATCCTATATCTCCGCCGTGCTCGGCAACGATCTTCCAGGTCCGGGCGCCGTGTTCATGGAACTCAACCTGAAGTTCGTGCGGCCGGTCAGAATCGGCAACACGGTTGTATCTACCGCCGAAGTCGTCGAGATGGTCGAACGCGGCAACCGCGTTAAGCTGGCGGTGAAAGGCGAGGTCGACGGCAAGATCGTGATGCGCGGCGAAGCCACCGTGATGGTTCCTTCCGGAAAGCCTGCCTGAGGCCATGGGTAAGGGCGCCGCGATAGCGCTGGGCAATTTCGACGGACTGCACGCCGGCCATCGCGCCGTTATCGAAAGCGCGAGAGCGGCAAGCAAGCGTCTGGGCGTTCCACTGGGCGTTGCGACTTTCGAGCCGCCGCCCCGGCGCTACTTCCAGCCCGATGCGCCGCCCTTCCGCCTGATGACCCCGCGCCGCCGCGAGATCGCACTCGAGGCGCTCGGCGTCGATGAAGTTCACCTGCTGCGTTTCGACGCCGGCATGGCCCGCATGACTGATCGCGAATTCTGCGAGCGCGTCGTACGTGGCGAGGTGAATGCTTCATCAGTCAGCGTCGGCTTCGACTTCCGTTTCGGCAAGAACCGCATGGGCGATGTCGAAAGCCTGAAGCGGATCGGCGGCGAACTGGGCTTCGACGTGCAGATCGTCGAGGAAGTCGCAAACGGCGGCGAGAAGGAATCTTCCTCGCGCATCCGCCAGGCGATCGAGCGGGGCGCGGTCGATGAAGCCGGCAAGGCGCTTGGCGGCTACTGGATCGTGGATGCTGTCGTCGAGCATGGCGAGAAACGTGGAAAGTCGCTGGGCTTCCCGACCGCCAACATGAAGCTTGGCGAGATCGTTCATCCGGCGCATGGCGTCTACGCTGTGTGGGCCCGCGAAGACGGCGAGGCGTCATGGCGCGGCGGCGTCGCCAATTTCGGGCGCACGCCGACCACCGGACTGCGCGATCCGCTGCTTGAAGTCGTGATGTTCGACTTCAATGGCGATCTTTATGGCAAGCGCGTCCACACCGCCTTCGCGAAGTACCTGCGGCCGGAGCAGCAATTTACCGGGCTTGATGCGTTGGTCGCAGCCATGAAACATGACGCGGCGAATGCGCGGACCGTACTGTCGGGCCTGAACCCGCCAACGCTTTGAACAGGAACAACGTGAAGAGACGGTCCGCCACCCTCGGCCTGATGCTGCTGCTCGGTGCGTGCGCCACGACGGCGACAGGTAGCCCTCCAGGCGTCTCAGGGCTGATTGATCGCTATGACGAGGCCGAACTCACCGGGATCATGCGCGAACTGAAGTATGTTGTCGTTGAAAGCTCCGTCACGTCCAGCGGCAAGCCCTTCATGACCGTCGAGGCTGGTGACGAGCTCTCCTTCCGGGTCATGGGTGAAAGCTGCGAAGGCCTGGGCGCCGCGCAGGTCTGTCTGGGCGTGCAGCTCTCCACGCAGTTCGCCGAGGCCGGCGACACCGATTTCGACGCCGTCATGGCCGCGGCCAACCGTACGCTTCGGCCGGCCAAGCTGTTCCGCGTCGACTCGGGCCTGGCCTACGAGCGCTACCTGATCATGGACGGCGGGATCAGCCGGGAGAATCTCAAGACCAATATCTCGGTCTATGTTGAGGTTCTTGAAGCCATTTACGGCCAGCTTTTCGGCCGCTGACGCTCCCTTTGCTTAGACCCATGGGCGCTGCTATGAGCGGCGCATGAAACGGCTTCGGATCGCTCGAATTATGGGCCCGGCGCGCGGCATATAGCTCGCGCCCGCCGGGAAAGTCGTATCCGTCCAAGGCCTTCAAACAAGCGACGCCCATATGAGCAAGCCAGACACTTCCAAACCTTCCCGGGACGACGCAGCGAACCCCTACAAGGACACGCTGTTCCTTCCGAAAACCGAATTCCCGATGCGCGGCAGCCTGCCGCAGCAGGAGCCCGCGCGCCTTCAGAAGTGGGCGAGCGAAAAACTCTACGACCAGCTCCGCAAGGATGCGAAGGCGCGCAAGGCGCCAGCCTTCATGCTGCACGACGGTCCGCCCTACGCGAACGGCCACCTCCACATCGGCACGTCGATGAACAAGATCCTCAAGGACCTTGTCGTGCGCACGCGGCAGATGGCCGGCTTCGACGCCGACTTCATCCCAGGTTGGGACTGCCACGGCCTGCCGATCGAATGGAAGGTCGAGGAAGAATTCCGCGCCGCCGGCAAGCAGAAGCGCGACGTGCCGACTGCCGAGTTCCGCGGCGCCTGCCGCTCCTACGCCGAGAAATGGATCAACATCCAGCGCAGCGAATTCCGTCGGCTCGGCGTCGAGGGCAACTGGGAAAATCC
>DATBNA010000037.1:0-2896 GCA_036554545.1 Hyphomonadaceae bacterium | reverse complement strand
CGCGCCTGTGTGAGCCGCAAGGCCAGACGCAAAGAGGCCCATCGGCGGCGGCTTGCCCTTGAACTCAGTGACAATGCGCTCGGCCAGTTTCTTGCCGACGCCATTGGCGCGGCTGATCGCGGCGGTGTCGCCCAGCGCGATGGCGTCCATCAGTTGCGGCAGCGAGAGCGTGTCGAGGATGGATAGCGCGATCTTGGCGCCGACGCCGGGCGCGTCCTGCAGCCGCGCGAACCAGGCGCGTTCTTCCCCGCTGGCAAACCCGAACAGCCGTATGGCGCTTTCCGACATCTGCGTCTCGACATGCAGTTCCATCGCCTCGCCGACGCTCAGCTTGCCGAGCGTGCGCGAACCGGCGTGGACAAGATAGCCGACGCCGCCGACATCGATCAGCGCCTGGCCCTCGCCGACTGCCGCGATGACGCCTTTCAACCTGCCGATCATGCCTTGAGCCTCTGCTGGGCCACGGGCCGATGATGCGCTCCGCAGATCGCAACCGCCAGAGCGTCGGCGGCATCCGCCGACACCTCGCCGGCCTTGGGCAGAAGACGCCGCACCATGAAGGCGACCTGGCTCTTGTCCGCAGCGCCGGTGCCGACGACGGACTGCTTCACCTTGCGCGCCGCGAACTCGGCGACCTTGAGCTGCGCGGATGCGAGTGTCGCCAGCACGACGCCGCGCGCCTGACCAAGCAGCAGCGTCGACTTCGGGTTGATGTTGACGAAGGTCTCCTCGACCGCCGCTTCGTGCGGCTCATGGTCGTGGATCACGGCGCGCAGGCCCTCGGCCAACAGCGCAAGACGGTCGGCCATGTCGGCTTCCGGGTCGGGCGCGACGACGCCGTGCGCGATCCAGGTGAGGCGCGGCCCGTCCATGGCGATCACGCCCCAGCCGGTCAGCCTGAGTCCCGGATCGACGCCGAGAATCCGAATCATTTCGCCCATTCCCGACAGTTTTGCAGACCTCGAACGAATTGAGAACACGGCATGTGTTAACAGGCCGGAAACCGTAGCGGCGGAGTCTGCCACGCATGAGCCAAAGCGTCCGCTTCAGCCGCCGCAGCCTTGTAGCTGCGCTCGTTGGCGCCGGTGTGACTCCCGCTGCGTTCGCCGCGCCGGGTTTCGGCTTCCCGCTGCGCATGGCCTATGCACGTGTCGGCCCGGACGGCTTCGTCCAGCTGCGCGCCGACGAGCAGCGCTACTGGAGCGAGCTGCACACCCGCATCGGCGGCCTGATCGAGACACTGGAGCCGATCCAGCCCTCGAACATGCTCGATGCCGGCCCTGAGGTCAGCGACACCGCAAGCTGCGCCATGGTCGCTCGTCAGATCGCCTTCCGCGCCGGCCTCACTCATGTGGTGCTCTATGCGACGCAGGATGGACGGCAGACCCACAAGTACAACGAGGCCTGGTTGTCAGAGACGTTCGCGAAATTCCGCTCCGAATACCTGAAGTACGGCCGTGCCGTCGGCGAAGCACATGTGCTCGATGTCGGCGGCGGCCCGCCCATCGTCTCGGTGACGGCCGATGCCGCGCCGCGCAATCCGCTCGACCCGTTCGACAACCACCGTAATCCGGAACGCGAGGCGCTTGCAGGACTGACGATGGCGCTGGAGCGCCGGCTGCAGTCCATCGCCCGCGTCGACTATGCGGCGCAGGCCTCCATCGCCGACTAGCGGCTCAGCCTTCGCCGATAATCCCCTTCAGGAATCCGACATAGTCCTCGAATGCACGCCGGCCGATGCGCGTGAGCCTGGTCCGCGTACGCGGTCGGTTCTTGTGGAAATCCTTCACCACCTCGATGTAGCCGGCCTGCTCGAGCGAGCTGATGTGCGCGCCAAGATTCCCTTCCGTGGCGCCGGACAGCGCCTTCAGCCGTACGAACTCCAGCATCTCTCGCTCCGGCAGCGCCTTCAGCGCCGACATGATCTTGAGGCGAACGGGCTGGTGGATGAGCTGGTCGGGCTGCCCTTCTGAAGGGGAACTGGGCACCTCAGACGCTCCGCATCCAGAGGCCGCCGAGGATCAGCCCGCCGCCGCCGACAGCCGCCATCCAGTAGAGGAACTGCTGTGGCATAGCGAAATAGCCGAGCGCGGTGAGACCGATCAGCGCGAGGCCGAGCGGCAACATATGCCAGCCCTTCGTCCAGATGCCGATGAAGGAATAGAAGAGGCCAACGATGAGCGGGAACAAGGCGCTGACCTGGTTGTTGTCGAGCGGCGGCATGATCGTAGCGAGCACGCTCAGGAAAACTGCAATCGTCGCGAACGATCCGAAATATCGCCAGCCAAACTCGCCTCCGCGCCTGTAGGCGCGCGACTGGAGCACGCTCAGGATGATGCTGCCGATGATCCCGCCGGCGATCAGCGTCAGCCAGATCCAGGAAAGCTGCGGCATGGAGGCGGTGACGCCATAACCGATCGCCCAGACGATGCCCCACATGATGAGGTAAGGCGCCGATGCGCGTCCGTGCTGCGAAGCCGCAGTGCGGTTTTCCGTCTTCTCGATGTCCTTCAGCGCGCTTTGCGCCTCGGCGGTAGAAAGAGCCATTCCGGCCTCCTGATTTCCAGATTACTCTATCAAATAGAGTAATCTGCGTCAAGCGCCCACCTTTTGTATGACAATTGCGAGCGAAAGCGCGTGCGCGGCGGTGTTTTTCGTTGAGCGGCCGGGCCTGCCAGCTAAGGTCCCGCCCACAGTTTCGGAGATCGGACCATGCGTTGGAAAATCCTGGCGACGGCGTCTGCGTTTGCCCTGTCGCTTGGCGCCTGCTCGCCTGCGGCGGACACGGCGAGCGTTCCGGCTGCGGTGTTCGACGCCGCCACGACCGAGCAGCTTTCGACCAACCCGCTGCTGGCCGAATGGACCGGCGCCAATGGCGGCCAGCCTGCCTTCGACA
>DATBNA010000660.1:0-10507 GCA_036554545.1 Hyphomonadaceae bacterium | reverse complement strand
GAAGAACGCCTTCATCCTGCTGGTGGCTACGCTGGTGGTTGTGTCGATCGGCGGGCTCGTCGAAGCAGCCCCGCTATTCTACCTGAAGAACACCATCGAGAAGGTCGAGGGGATGCGACCCTACACGCCGCTCGAACTGGCCGGCCAGAACATCTACATTCGAGAGGGCTGCACTGTCTGTCACTCGCAGATGATCCGCCCGTTGCGTGACGAGGTGGAGCGCTACGGCCACTACTCCCTGGCCGCTGAAAGCATGTACGATCATCCGTTCGTCTGGGGCTCCAAGCGCATAGGACCGGATCTCGCCCGCGTCGGCGGCAAGTACTCCGATGAATGGCAGAAGGACCATTTGATCGATCCGCGTTCTCTCGTACCGGAATCCATCATGCCGCCGTACGCTTTCCTCGCCGGCAGGCCGCTGGATCTTTCCAGCATCCAGGCGGAAATGCAGGCCCTCAAGACGGCGGGCGTGCCTTACACCAAAGAGATGGTCGAAAGGGCCGCAGACGATGCCCGCGCCCAGGTCGATCCGGACTCTGATTTCGAAATGATGCGCGATGGCTACACGGCGCTATCGGGCCGCGAAGGTACTGTTCAGATTCGCAACTTCGATGGCGAGCCAGGCCCGCCGACCGAGATGGATGCACTTATCGCCTATCTGCAGATGCTCGGCACTCTGGTCGACTTCTCGACCTACGAAGCCGACGACCTGGACAATCGGAGGTAGGACGATGACGTACGAAGCCTGGTCTTCCTTCGCCCAGACATGGGGACTGGCATATTTCGTCGCGGTCTTCCTCGTGGCGATCGCTTACGCCTTCTGGCCCTCCAACCGCGCGACGTTCAAACGCGCCTCGCGCCTGGTCATTACCGAAAAGGAGCGCGGCGATGACCGACCGCTCACCTGAAGTCGATCAACTCACCGGCGTCGAAACGACCGGGCATGAATGGGACGGCATTCGTGAACTGAACAACCCTCTGCCGCGCTGGTGGCTCTGGCTGTTCTATGCCAGCGTTGTCTTCTCGGTGATTTACTGGGTGCTGATGCCGGCCTGGCCGGCCCTGCCGGGAATGCAAGGGCATACGCCAGGCCTGCGGGGACAGTCGGATCGCGCCGAAGTCGCGATGGCTGTCGATGCCATGCACGCCAGTCGCGCCGAGTTGAGTCGCAAGCTCGCCGCGGCGGATGCGCGTGCGATCCTGGCGGATTCCGAACTCAGCCAGCTTGCTCTGGCGCTCGGCGAGAGCACGTTCGGAGACAATTGCGCGACATGCCACGGCGCAGGCGGCCGCGGGGCCAAGGGCTACCCGCAGCTGGCGGACGATGTGTGGCTGTGGGGCGGGACGCTGGCTGAGATCGAGTACACAATCCAGAACGGCGTGCGCTCCGGTGTCGAAGGCGCCCATACAAACGACATGCCGGCATTCGGACGCGACGAGTTCCTGACCCGTGAACAGATCTCGGATCTTGTCGAATACGTGACGTCGCTGTCTGGCGGCGAGGCGGACCCCAACGCTGTCCGGCGCTCGGCGCCGCTGTTCGCGGAGAATTGCGCGAGCTGTCACGGTGATGACGGCCGCGGCGGCAAGACGCAAGGCGCCCCCAATCTCACTGACGCTGAGTGGCTCTATGGGGGCGACCGGGCGACGATTCGCGCCACCATAAACGGTCCCCGCGGCGGCGTGATGCCGGCTTGGAAATCACGACTTGATCCGGCCACGGTGCGGGCGCTGGCCGTCTATGTGCACTCCATGGGCGGAGGGTCCTAGGATTGGGAAGCACAACTCTCATCGACCGCAGAAGCGGCGAGAGCGCGCTTAAGGGCGCATCGCCCCCGCCTGGGGACGACGAGAAAGTTGTGCTCTACGAGCGCAGGAAGCAAATCTACCCGCAGCTCGTTTCCGGCAAGTTCCGGACCACCAAGTGGGCCGTGCTGTTCGCTACGCTGGGCGTCTACTACCTGCTGCCCTGGCTGCGATGGGGACGAGGCCCCAACGCACCCGACCAGGCAGTGCTCGCTGACTTTGCCGGCGGGCGTTTCTATTTCTTCGGTCTCGAGATCTGGCCGCAGGAAGTTTATTACCTGACGGGTCTGCTGATCCTGGCTGCGCTCGGGCTATTCCTCGTCACTGCGTTGTTCGGCCGCGTCTGGTGCGGCTACACGTGCCCGCAGACAGTGTGGACCGACCTTTTCATTGTCGTGGAACGCGCCTTCGAAGGAGACCGCAACGCCCGCATCAAGCTCGACCGCGAGCCGTGGGGCTTCAACAAGGCGTGGCGAAAAATCGGAAAACACGCCGTCTGGCTGCTGGTTTCTTTCGCCACCGGCGGCGTCTTCGTTCTCTATTGGCACGACGCTTTCGACCTCGCGCGTACCTTCTTCGTCGGCCAGGCGCCAATGACGGCGTACGTCTTCGCCGGCCTGCTTACTTTCACCACCTACATCCTCGCCGGCACAATGCGCGAGCAGGTCTGCACCTACATGTGCCCCTGGCCGCGCATACAGTCGGCGATGATCGACAAGGATACACTTGCCGTAACCTACCGCTCCGACCGGGGCGATCCTCGCGGGCCGCACAAGAAGGGTGAGCCGTGGGAGGGCCGGGGCGACTGCATCGACTGCAAACAGTGCGTCGTCGTGTGCCCAATGGGCATCGACATCCGCAAGGGCCTGCAGCTCGAATGCATCCACTGCGCGCTATGCATCGATGCATGCGACGGCGTGATGAAGAAGATCGGCCGGCCGACAGGACTGATCGCCTACGATACGGACGAGAACGTCGTCGCAAGGTGGATGAAGAAGAAGCCTGCTTCCTTCCGCCCGTTCCGGCCACGTATCCTTGTCTACGCTGCGGCGCTGGTCGTGACGGCCGGCGCCATGACGTTCGGCCTTTTGACGCGAACGGACCTGGAGCTTGCAGTGCAGAAGGACCGCGCCGTCCCCTATGTGCGGCTTTCCACCGGCGACATCCGCAATGCCTATACGCTGAAGCTCGTGAACAAGCAGCGCGATGAGCGCCAGCTCTCCCTGCGGATCGAGGGCCTGCCTGGGGGCGTGCTTGAAGTCATTGGGCATGAAGTCACTGGCGGGACCGCGCAGGTGACTGCGGAGCCGGATGGCGTCGATCGCTACCGGCTCCTGGTCACGGCGCCGGCGACCTCGGTAGGCGCGGGCGGAGGTACGCCGCTGCGTTTCGTTCTCGAGGATGACGACGGCAAACGCGCCGCTGTTTCGGCGCTCTTCTCCGGTCCCGGAGGTTGACCATGTTGAGAGGCATCCATGTGTTCTGGGGCGTCGCCGCCTTCTTCGGTCTGATGATCGCGGTCCAGACCTTCTTCGTCGTCCAGGCGGTCACCACCTTTCCGGGGGAAGAGGTGGAAAAGTCATACATGCAGGGCGTCGACTACAACCGGACGCTGGAACGGCGCGCCATGCAGCGCAGTCTTGGCTGGACAGCGCAGGCAGGCATCGAGGCGGACTCGACGCTGGTCGTTCGCCTGCATGATGCTTCAGCGCAGCCACTCAGGGCTCTCGAGGTAGTGGCTCGCGCTCGCCATCCCGGCAGTCCCGAAAACGTAATCGCGCTGGTCGAGCGTCGTGCCGGAGAGTATGCGGCCCCGATCACGACTTCACCAGGACGCCTCAAGCTGGAAATCGAAGCGCGCCGAGGCGAAGGCGATATCATGTTCGAAGCAGACAAGCTGCTGGAGATTCCATGAGCACGCTCGCTGCGGAGCGCCAGGACGGCCTGATGGCGCCGGAGGACGACAGGGTCATTCCGGACCCTTCGCCTTTCGTCGTTGAGAGACAGGGTCGCCGCTCTCTCGACATCATGGTCCAGGGTGCGCGGTGCGGCGGCTGCCTGTCAAAGATTGAGTCAGCCCTGACCGCATTGCCCGGCGTCGAGCTGGCGCGACTGAACCTGTCGACAGGAAAACTCCGCGTCGAGTGGACCGGGAAACTTTCACCGCGCCGGATCACAAGCACGATTGCAGCGCTGGGTTATGAGGCGGCGGCCTTTGACCCGCGCGCGTCGCACGATGAAGTCGAGCGGACAGAGAAGCGGTTGATGGTGGCGCTTGTCGTCGCCGGCCTGGCGTCCGGCGGGGTCATGCTGTTCTCCGAGGCTGTCTGGTTCGGAACAGACCTGTCCGGCGAGACGCGCACATTGCTGCACTGGCTTTCAGCTCTGATTGCGATACCGGCTGCGGCATTCTCGGGCGCTCCGTTCTTTGAGTCGGCCCTGGCGTCCATCGGGCGCCGGCGCCTCAACATGGATGTTCCGATCTCACTCGCTGTCATCCTAGCGATCGCGTTGAGCATCTATGAAACCGCGACCGGCGGGCGCCATGCCTATTTTGATGCGTCTGTCATGCTCCTGTTCTTCCTGCTTATCGGGCGCGTGCTCGACGCGCGTCTGCGCCGGCGAGCCTATGCGGCCGCCAACGCACTCGCGACGCTGCAGTCAGCCAGCGCAACGAGACTGTCGGCAAGCGGCGAGGCGATGGTGGTCCGGGCAACCGATGTCCGCGCGGGCGACATGCTGCATGTCGCGGCCGGCGAGCGCCTTGCGGTCGACGTGGATGTCATATCGGGAGAGGGAGACGCCGACCTGCGCCTCGTCACCGGTGAGGTCGAGCCCGTGCGAATATTCGCCGGCCAGAAACTTCATGCCGGGACAGTAAACCTGTCGGCGCCGCTACGGGTTCGTGCGCTTGCGCCGGCAGCGCAGTCGCTGACAGCGGAAATTGCCCGGCTGCTGGAAGCTGGAGAGCAGAAGAAGTCATCCTACAGGAAGATCGCCGACAAGGTGGCCGAGGCGTATGTCCCGCAGGTTCACGCGATCGCGCTTGCCGGGTTCGTTGGCTGGCTCGCATTTGGCGCAGCCCTGCCGCAAGCCGCGTTTGTCGCCATGACGGTGCTGATCATCACCTGCCCCTGCGCCATGGCTCTGGCGGCGCCGATGGTCCAGGTCGTCGCCGCCGGCCGGCTCTTTCGCGAAGGGGCGTATCTGGCGTCGGGCGATGCGCTCGAAAGGATTGCCGCAATCGATCATGTTGTCTTCGACAAGACGGGCACGCTTACGCTCGGCGAGCCCGTTCTGCTGCCGGGCCCTCATTCGGCCGGCGATCTTGAAGTCGCCGCGCAGTTGGCGCGCGCAAGCCGTCACCCGTTCTCGCGTGCAATTGTTCGCGCAGCGGGGGCAGGCCGGCTTGCGGAGAACCCGCGGGAGATCCCTGGAAGGGGCGTCTCCGGCATTGTCGATGGGCGCGCAGCTCGCCTCGGAACCGCGGAGTTTGCCGGCGCGCCGAACGGCGCCAGTGCGGGCTTGTGGCTGGCCGTCGAGGGTCGACCGCCTGTGGCCTTTATGTTTGAGGATGTCGTTCGTCCTGGCGCTGTGGAAGCAATAAAACAGCTTCACAGACTCGGGCTGGAGGTCGAAATCCTGTCAGGCGATGCGGAAGAGCGGGTCGCTCGGGCTGCGGCTTCCTGCGGCGTCAGTCGCTGGCAGGCGCGGGCCACGCCGCAATCGAAAGCCGCGCATCTGTCGCGACTTGAGGAAGCCGGCCGGAAAGTCCTGATGGTTGGAGACGGGCTCAACGACGCTGCCGCCCTTGCGAATGCACACGCCTCGCTTGCTCCTGGCGGCGCAGTCGATGTTTCTCGACTTGCGGCGGACTGCGTATATTCTGGCGACGATCTGCAGGTGATTGTCCGGATCATCGAGATCGCACGCGCCGCGCGCTCCCGCATGCGTGAGAACTTTGGCTTCGCCATGATCTACAATGCGCTCGCTGTGCCGGTTGCGCTTGCTGGGTGGGCTACGCCGCTTGTGGCTGCGGTCGCCATGTCCTCCTCATCGGCGATCGTTACCCTTAATGCACTGCGACTGGCTGGCGGATCGAAGCGAAAAGGCGCGGGAGCATGAATATTCTATTCTACATGATCCCAGCTGCGCTGGCGCTTGCCGGAATCGCCCTGGGCGCCTTCGTCTGGGCGCTGCGATCGGGTCAGTTCGAGGATCCTGCAGGCTCGGCAGCTCGCGCAATTCAGGAGCATGAGCGACCGGCGCCCGGGAAGATGCGCCATACTGATCGGTTGACATAGCTGCCCGCCAGTGGCCCCTAGGGCGCGGTGCGTTCATTGGAACGAGGGGAAGCAGCGTGTCTGCGGGAGTTCTCAAGGCCAGGCTCCTTGTCGTCGATGACGACGCAGCCCTGCGCGAAACACTGGCCGACTTTTTCGAGATGGAAGGATATGAAGTCCTGCAGGCCGCCAATGTTGGCGAGGCCCGGCGGCAATGGGCGGAGGGCCGCCCTGACCTGCTTCTTCTCGACATCAACATGCCTGGCGGGGACGGTCTTACCTTTGCGGCAGAGCTGCGCGGCAAGACCTTGACGCCCATCATTATCCTGTCCGGGAAAGGCGCGATGGTAGATCGCGTTGTCGGCCTGGAGGTTGGCGCGGACGACTATCTTGCAAAACCCTTCGAGCTTCGGGAGTTGCTGGCGCGGGTGCGCGCTGTTCTTCGCCGCGTTACGCCTCCGCCTGCTGCGGCGGCGCCCACCGACGAGCGCCGGGTCGCCCGTTTTTCGGTATTTGTGTTGGAGCCCGGGAGGCGCAGGCTGGAGACGACTTCCGGCTCGTCGGTCGACCTGACAGGCGCCGAGTTCAACCTGCTGTCGGCCTTCGTCGAGCGAGGCAGCCGCGTCATGTCGCGGGACGCTATCGCCGACGTCATCAAGAAGGACGACTGGGAGGGCTTCGACCGCAGCATCGACACGCTGATCAGCCGCCTGCGCAAGAAACTGGCGACGCATGTGGATGCTGCGCAGCTGATTCAGACGGTGCGCGGCGAAGGATATGTCCTCGCCGCAGAAGTGAAGTGGTCGGGCCCTGCAGACTAGACGCGGTTCTCGAGAACCGCCCGCACCAGTTGCGCGAGTTGCGCACGGCTGGAAGGTTTGGGAAGGAAGGGGCGAGTCTTGCGCACGCCCTCGTTCGCCATACGCGGCGAGTATCCCGATGTCAGGATCAGCTTCATGCCGGGGGAGATCTTCTCGATCTCGTCGGCAAGCGCATGTCCATCCATCCCGCCCGGCATCACAATGTCGAGGAGCCCAAGGACGATGTTTGGCGTTTTGCGTATTGCATCGAGCGCGCTTGGCCCGTCCACCGCTACCTTGACGCGGTAGCCAAGGCTCTCGAGGCGCGACACAGTAATCAGGCGCACATCGGGGTCGTCTTCGACAACCAGCACAGTCTCGCCGGCGCCTATTGGCGTCGATGTATCGCCTGTTCCGAACTTCGGCGCAGCATTTCCGCCGGAAACAGGGAAGAACAGGCTGACCCGGGTGCCGCGCCCCAGTTCACTGTAAAGCCGTGCATGACCGCCGATCTGCTTCATGAAACCGTAGACCATACTGAGACCGAGACCGGTGCCGGAGCCAACCTCCTTGGTTGTATAGAAAGGCTCGATCGCGCGATCGCGCACATCCGGCGACATGCCGATGCCGTTGTCTGAGACAGATACCCGAATGTAAGACCCCGGCGGCGCCTCCTGAGCCGTTCTCGGATCGTCGTCGAACTGCGCGCCCTCTGTCTCGATAGTGATGTCGCCGCCAGATGGCATCGCATCACGCGCATTTACCACGAGGTTGAGGATCGCAGTTTCGAACTGGTCGATATCCGTGTCGACAACGCCAAGGTTTTTGGCGAGGTGCATACGAATATCGACTGTCTCGCCGATGGTCCTGTGGAGGAGTTCTGACATGTCCTCCAGCGCCTTGTTGAGATCGACAGGCTGCTTGTTCAGCGGCTGCTTGCGCGCAAAGGCGAGGAGCCGCTGTGTGATACGAGCCGCCCTGACCGCAGCGTCCTGGGCGCGGGCGACCGCCCGCCTTGCTGCGGGGGGCAGGTCGTGCGTGGCAATCATCTCCAGATTGCCTCCAATCACGCTGAGAATGTTGTTGAAGTCATGGGCGATCCCGCCTGAAAGCTGGCCGATTGCGTCCATCTTCTGGTGGTGGAGGATAACTTCTTCAGCGCGCTTTTTCTCCGTCAGGTCGTAGATAATCCCGACAAAGATGTCGTCGCCGCCAGCTTTCGCCTGGCCCACGGAAAGGTACATCGGGAAAATCGTTCCGTCCGACTTCAGCCCTTTCAGCTCACGACCAATCCCGATGATGCGTTTCACACCGGTCTGGCGGTGTCTCGCCAGATAGCCGTCATGCTCCTCCTGGAATGGGGAGGGCATGAGCATCTTTACATTCTGCCCGACGAGCTGCTCACGCTGATATTTGAAGAGTGTGATGCAGGCCGGGTTCACATAGTGGATGATGCCGGTGACATCGATAACGATGAGCCCATCGACCATCGTTTCCGGAACAACCAGAAATCGATTGTCTGAAATGAGATCCTTCAACGTCGACTCCGGCAGTTCGATACTGTCCGGCAACGCTATCGAGTTGCGTTGAAATAGGCCAGCCGATCCGCCAACCCCCAAGGATTGTGGCCGATTTGAAGATCCCAAGGGCTTGTCTCCGGCCATTCATATTCAGAATGGCAAAGCGCGATTTGGGGGCTTTGACATGGATCAGAAGCCTGCCTTCCGCCCGATGCTAGCCATGCCGTGTCACGCAATGCAGCCCCTGCGGTGCGCCTGTGGCTGCAAAGAGGGAGATGGCCTGATGACGCCGCTTCGAATTGCACTCTGCGCCCTCGTTGCCGCCTCAAGCTGTGCAGCGTGCTCCCCGGCGCTAACCGCCGAGGAGGTCGAGACCAGGCTCAAGACCGCCACAGCGACTGTTCTGGACGTAGATCCTTCAGCCGTCACCATCAGCAACCCGCAAGCCACGCAAACGCGCCGGATCTGGCGCGCCGAGGCTGAGGGCAAAATATTCGAATGCGACGCCGACCGGAGCTTTGCGCTCCCTGACTGCACCGCGGTTTCGTAAAGGAGAGCCCATGATTCCCGAAAGCTTCATCGTTCCTGCTGTCATCGGGGTTGCGCTGCTGTTCATGGCGGTCCTCGGCGGAACCGCCTGGTTCACTCGCGGCTGATTCTGTTTGCGCCAGCGGTGGCGGCTCGTCAGCGGCGAGCGCGCCGGAAAGTTGACTGTTGGTTGTGTTTTTTGGGGGGCATAGCCCACTGTCAGCCATGGATATGCGGGGCTCGTTGATACGGAAAAGCGAGGCTGCACGCTTTGGCGAACTATTCACGCCGAAGCTGGCGACGGTTTTACGCGAAGGCTACACTCCTGTCCTGGTCACGGCCAAATCCCACAGGCGTGAGCGGTTGCGACAGCTCGGCGCCCTATGTTAGGGGATCAACCGGGTTTAGCCTCGCCGCACGATAGACGGGAGAACGGACATCCTCACCTGGATGCAGCGCATGGGAGCAAGGCTGGGCGCGATCGCGCTTCTGGCTATGCTCGTGCGCGCCATCGTTCCGGCCGGCTACATGCTGGCGCAGGCGGACACGGGGCAGGGCCGTTTCCTTACCGTCGAGATGTGCGAGGGTCACGCCGCAAAGGTAATCGACCTCAACACCGGCAAGCAGGTCGATCCTTCCAGCCTGTCAGGCGAGGCCCCTGAGGAGGGCGAAGACAGGTCACAGAACGCTCCTTGCGTCTTCGCGTCGACTGCCTCTTTGGCGACGCCTGGCGCCACTGCCGAGCCGGTCGAGTTCCTCGCCACCCAGGCCGTTGAGTTCGGCGTCGACCTGAACATCCGTCCCGGCCGCGGCATCGCCGCACCCCCGCCGCCGTCCACCGGACCTCCTTCCGCAGTCTGAGCTGATTGAGCCGCGCACGCTTGCGCATGCGCCCTTTTCTGCCTGACCGGATCCTTTTCCTCATGTTCTCGTTTTCCATTCGCGCCGCCGCGTCGGCGCCTGCACTCGCCCTGGCCGCGGGTCTTTTCCTGCCTTCCATCCTGTCTGCACACGCGCAGTCCGGACCCTCGCCCGATGATCCTCAGCACGGCGCCGATGTCGTGATCGTGACGGCATCCATCGATCCGGAAGACCCTCCAGTCGTAGCCGAAGCACGCAAACGTCTGTCCGAGACTCCCGGCGCCGTCGCTGTGATTTCCAATGAAAGCTACGCCAGCCGCTTTGCACCAGGCCTGGTCGATGTCCTGCGTGATGTTCCGGGCGTCTACATCCAGAAGAAATGGGGCGGCGACACGCGCCTTTCGATTCGTGGCTCCGGCATTGGCAACAACAACCACCTCCGCGGCACGCTGCTGACGCAGGACGGAATGCCGATGAATGAGGCTGATGGCTTCGGCGACACGCAATTGGTCGATCCGTTCATCGCCCGCTACACCGAAGTCTACAAAGGCGGCAACGCGTTGCGTTATGGCGGCGCGTTGCTGGGCGGGGCGATCAACATCATCACGCCGAACGGAAAGACGATGCCGGAGGATGGCCTTCTGCGCATCGAAGGCGGCGACCATGGCACGATGCGTGGCCACGCCAGCGCCGGCGGCCAGTGGGGCGG
>DATBNA010000663.1:0-1638 GCA_036554545.1 Hyphomonadaceae bacterium | reverse complement strand
GATCCAGAAGTAGGGCTTCATGCCTTCGCCGTAGCCGATGAAGGCGCCATCGCCGCTCTCTTCCTTCGGCACTTCCATGATGATCTTCACGCCGAGCGGAGCGAGCGCCTTGTCGTAGAAGGCCTTCGCCTTCGCGATGTCGGTGACCTTGAGGCCGATATGATCGAGCATGCTCTCCCCTCCTGATGCCTGCAGAGGATGCGCCTCAGTTTCGCGCAAGTCACGTGGCGTCGTGAAAGATGATGCCCAGCGTATGGCGCGAGCCTGAGCGAAGGCGGCTGACCCCATGGCGCATCTTTACCCTGTAGACGCCGCGCGATCCCTGAATGGGCCGCTCGTTGACGGCGAAGATCACGCCTGCGCCTGGTGTCAGCGGCGCAACCTCCACCCGCGACTGCATGCGCGGGCGCTGTTCGGTCATGACGAACTCGCCGCCGGTGAAATCCCTGCCCGGCTCGGAGAGCAGGATGGCGACCTGCAGCGGGAAGACTTCCTCGCCGTAGAGATCCTGGTGCAGGCAGTTGTAATCGCCCTCGCCATAGCGGAGCAGCAGAGGCGTCGGACGCACCTGTCCGGCGGCATGGCATATCCTCAAATAGGCGGCGTGAGTTTTCGGAAAGCGCGGTTCGCGGCCGAGCATTGTCTCCCAGCGGTTGGCGATCGGCGCGAGATGCGGGTAGAGCGACGCGCGCAAGTCCTCGACGGCCACAGGCAGCGGATAGCTGAGGTATTTGTATTCGCCGCGGCCGAAGCCGTATCGTGACATCACCACGCGGCTGCGAAACAGCGCATCGTCGTCATAGGACCTCCGGAGCGCGGCGCACGCCCTTGTGTCGAGGAGACCCGGAACGACCGACGATCCGGTCTCGTCCAGATCGGTCTCGACCTTCTTCCAGTCGATGCGGGTCAGAGTATCGCTCGTCATGTCGGGTCTCTGCGTTGACGGGAGTAATTTCCCGCAAGATGCAGCATGACGGCGACGGTTTTCCGGCACGGCATTCGGGCGCCCAGGCTCTGCATCGCAGAACCAGCCTTCAGGACAACGCGACGTGGACCGATGAGGCGAGCAGCAGGATGGCGACCGGCGCCCACAGCCGGCGCTCCCACTTGCTGGGGGTGATGAGGTTGAGCACGACGGCCAGCGTCATCATGGCGACGACGACCCAGATGGCGATCCGGGAGATGTCGAACAAATCGGGCAGCGCAACTTTGGCTCGTGCGAACACCATCGCCGCCAGTGCAAGGTAGATTGCGATCTGGACCAGCGCCGCGATCCGCATCGGCGGCGGGAAGCGCCCTGGAAACCGGCCGCCCATGGCGAGATGTCCCCACGGCGCGCCCAGCGCCAGCGCAAGCTGGAACAGCGCCAGCAGGACGGCAAAGGCGCCGAATAACCACGCAGAAATCTGCGGACTGATCACCTGCGTCAGCCGATCCCTTCGAACAGGATGGTGGAGAGATAGCGCTCGGCGAAGGACGGGATGATCACGACGATGCGCTTGCCTTCGTTGCCGGGCTTCTGCGCCAGCTCCACGGCAGCGGAAAGCGCCGCGCCCGACGAGATGCCGACCGGCAGGCCTTCCAGCGCCGCCACTTCGCGCGACATCGCGAAAGCCGAGCTGTTGGCCACGCGCAGCA
>DATBNA010000636.1:0-3414 GCA_036554545.1 Hyphomonadaceae bacterium | reverse complement strand
TGCCCATTCGGTTTCATAGATGGCGCGGAAACGGGCGTTTGCAGCCGATTCCCCTGGGGCGCCGCCGAGCGTGGCGCATGCACTGAGCACGCCCGCTAGCACCAATGCCGACAGCAGACGATTCATTCCGAAGCCCCGTCACATATCTGAACGACCACTAGCCGACATGCGGCCGACTTCCAATTC
This sequence comes from Hyphomonadaceae bacterium, assembly GCA_036554545.1. Lineage (GTDB taxonomy): Bacteria > Pseudomonadota > Alphaproteobacteria > Caulobacterales > Hyphomonadaceae > UBA7672. Next base: position 3,228 of record DATBNA010000636.1, on the reverse strand, counting down.
CGTCCCGCCTCGCCGCGTCCTGTCCCAGCGGCTTGAAACCAGATGCTTTTGGTCACGCCGATCCGGCGCCGGCCCCTTTGGGCAGGCGCACGCTGGCGATCTCCCGCATCTCTTCCTCCCGTTGGCGCCGATGCGCTGAACTGAAGAGGAGAGAACAGGTGAAGCACGGTTTCTGGATCGGGGCGGCCATGCTTGGGCTGGCAGGAACGGCAGGCGCGCAGGAGGCGCCGCCGGACCGCTCTGACGGGGCTTTCGACGGCGTCTATGTCGGCGTCAGCCTCGGCATGCAGAACATCATCGGCGGCGCCCTCATAAACGGCATCGACGTGATCGCCCAGGAAACACGGCCGACGGTGGACCTCTTTGTCGGCTGGCGCACGACGCTCGACAACGGGATCGTCATGGGCGTCGAGGCCGGAATCGGATTCGAGGACGGCGACATGTCGCTGTTCAATTCGCAGGGCCGGGCCGACTGGTCGAACAATCTCCACTGGCGCTATGGCGGCCTGCTTGGTTATCGCGGCGGCGACGGACCCGTGCTGTTCGCCTATGTGCGCGAAACCAAGCGGGATTTCGACGTGCGCCTGCAGAACAACGGCGGCGTGGCCGAACAGCACGACGGGCAGGGCCTGCTCGGCTATGGCGTCGGCGCCGAGTTCAATCTCGGCGACGACCTCAATGTCCGCGCCACGGTCGGCTCGTCACGTGCGGATTTCGGCGACCGTCCCGTGAGCCGCCAGCCGGACAACCCGATCGAAGTGGAGCTTGGCGCGGTTCATCAGTTCTGATCGTCAGGCTCTGGTCCTGCCGATCGCATCGAGGACAGTGCGATAGTTGCGGCTGCCGGGAAGCCTGTCTCCGGTCGTCAGCACGACCGTGACGTCGCCTTCACCGGTCGGTTCGACCGAGGCAATGTGGGCGAGGCTGACGATGTAGGAGCGATGGATGCGGGCGTGGTTGCCGCCGGCGGCCTTCAGGCTTTCCTCGAGGCTCGCGAAGGTCATTCGGGCGAACCAGGAACGGTTCGCCCCGTGCACTTCTGCGTAATTGGCGGCCGCCTTCGCCCACACGATCTCGCGCACCGGCACGGCGTGCATCGCGGCGCCGACACGCAGGATGATCTTCTCCTCGGTCCGGGCCGTGCTGATCCGCTCCTGCTGTTCCAGCCGCGAAGCCTCGATGGACCTGCTGAGCAGGAAGCCGCTCATCAGCAGAAGGAAGACAAAGAGATCCTTGAGGCCCTCATAGCCTAGCGTGGTCGAGTCAAACGCCCGCCAGGCGTAGGGCTGGCCGACCAGCAGCGGAAACAGCAGCGCGCGCAGCGCGTGCATGAGCGTCACGTGCAGCAGCGTGAAGACAATCCAGGCTGCAAGCAGGGCGGGCGCTGTCCGCTTCAGGTCGTTCCATCCGACCGGCACACGGTCGAGCAGCAGGGGAAACAGCGCCGCCAGCCCGACAATGACGGCGTGAGAGGTTGCCTCCAGAAGCCAGATCTCCGCTCCGGTCTCGCCAGTGCCGAGGCGTGCGGCTTCCGTCTGGCGCGTGACCGCAACGACCACCAGCGATACCAGCGCCAGCGCTGCAATCAGCGCCAGCGTCCGCCGGTCCGCCCTGCGATCACCCGCCAGTTCAGCTTGCATCGTCCCCATGGAAACCCAATGGCTGCCGCGTCAGGCGTTCGTCCAGAGCACCGCGCCGGCATCCCGGAGCGCTTCCGAAGCCGATGTGATGGAGGCGACGGTTCCGGGCGCCTTCGACAGCGTGTCCTCCGCAAAGAAGCGGGCCAGCGCCAGCGCCTGGGCGGCATCGATACCGCCATGCGCTGCGAGGGCCGAGCGCGTGAGGAAGTGTCCGCCGGCCGTGTCGCCTGCCAGCCGGAGATAGGACGTCGCTCCCGAGAGAGCGGTCTCGCGCGCAGACTTCATTGCGGCGAGCATCCATTGCGTTGCTTCTTCCAGCGCGGCCGCGGCGCCGTCGAGCCGGTCGCCGATACCTACGAATTTCGGATCGTTGGTAGCGCGCGCCTCGCGTGCGGTGGCGCGAACGTCTGCGATCAGCGCAGCCATGGCGACGCCGTTGTTCGAGGCAAGTTTGCGACCAACCAGATCGATCGCCTGGATGCCGTTGGTGCCCTCGTAAATGGGGGTGATGCGGGCATCGAGGTAGAATTGCGCCGCCGCGGTCTCGCCCATGAAGCCCATGCCGCCGTGGATCTGCACGCCGGTGTTGGTGGCGTCGATCGCGCGGTCGGTCGACCACGCCTTGGCGAGCGGCGTCAGCAGGTCCTCGCGCAGCTTCGCTGCTTCGCGTACGGCTGCATCTGCGTGATGCTCGGCGATGTCCGCCGCCGATCCGCAGGCGTAGCAGATCGCGCGCGCTGCCTGCACAGCCGCCGCCATGGAAGCGATGGAGCGCTGGATGTCGGGGTGGTGGATGATGGCTGCCGAGCCTTCGACGCCCGGCGCCGACCCCTGCTTGCGTTCGTTGGCATAGGCGCGCGCCGCCTGCAGCGCCGCTTCGCCGACAGCGACGCCTTCGAGGCCGACATTGAGCCGCGCCGAGTTCATCATCGTGAACATGGCGGCGAGGCCCTTGTGGGCTTCCCCAACCAGCCAGCCCCTGGCGCCAGCGTATTCCATCACGCAGGTGGGCGAGGCATGGATGCCCATCTTGTGCTCCAGGCCGATGCAGCGGAACGCGTTGCGTTCGCCCAGCGAGCCATCGGCGTTGACGAGGAATTTCGGCGCAACGAATAGCGAGATGCCTTTCGATCCGGCCGGCGCATCCGGCAGGCGGGCAAGCACGAGCTGCACGACATTCTCTGTCATGTCGTGGTCGCCCCAGGTGATGAAGATCTTCTGGCCGGTGATCGAATAGGAGCCGTCGCCATTGGGCGTGGCCTTCGTTTTCAGCGCGCCGACATCCGAGCCAGCCTGCGGCTCGGTGAGGTTCATCGCGCCGGTCCATTCCCCGGAGATCAGCTTGGGAAGGTAGGTTTTCTTCTGTTCGTCCGTGCCATGCGCCAGCAATGCCTCGATGGCGCCGAAGGTCAGCAGAGGGCAGAGGCCGAACGCCATGTTGGCGCCATGCACCATTTCCATGACGGCGAGGGCAAGGACCTTGGGCAACCCCTGTCCGCCATATTCTTCCGGGAAGGCGAGGCCCATCCATCCGCCGTCACGGAACTGCGCATAGGCTTCGGCAAATCCTGGCGCAGCGATGACGCCG
>DATBNA010000614.1:0-4723 GCA_036554545.1 Hyphomonadaceae bacterium | reverse complement strand
GTCGCTGTCTCCGGCAATCCCAGCTTGATCCGCAACTTCTCCATCAGCCGCTGCACCAGCCTCGGATTGAGCGGCCCGCCGCGCAGCCCGCGGAAGATCGGCTCGTTAGGCGCAGCCGCGTAGGGGCAGAGTTTCACATACGCGTTCACCGCATCCCGCACCGGCCTGATCAGCGGCACGAGGCGCACCTTGCGGCCCTTGCCGAGCACACGCAGCGCTTCCGGCGCAGGCGCGTCCTTGCCGGTAAGGCCAAGCGCCTCCGAGAGACGCAGGCCAGCGCCATAGAGCAGCGAGAGAATGGCGGCATCGCGTGCGAGGACCCATTCGGGCACATCCTCGCCTTCGCTCTCGCCGGCGATCTCGATGGCCTTAGGCGCCAGCGATTCTGGCAGGGGACGGGGCAGACGATGCGGACGCTTGGGTGTCTCGAACATCATCGCCCGCGCATTGGCGCTGTCGAGCCTGCGGTCGAGAAACTTGAAGAAGGCGCGCAGGCTCGATGCGGCGCGCGCACGCGAGGATCCCGCGAGATTGTCGACGCTCCGCCGCTTGGCCAGCCAGGCGATCACGTCATGGCGCGACAGGCGGGCGAGATCGGAGACGTGCGGCTCCTGTCCGAGATGCTCGACAAGGAAGGCGATGAAGTTGGCAATGTCGCGCCGGTAGGCCTCGATCGTCTTGTCCGACGCGCGGCGCTCGGTCTCAAGCCAGACCGAGAACTCCTCCAGCGCATCCGTGGCCGTATGCGACTTGCCCATCGACCGACCATGGCCCCCGCTCATTAAGAGGGCGTTTCCTGGCGTCCCAGTCAGAATTGAGAGTCCGACGCGCCCATTCTGGAACGGCTTTGGCGCTGCGCCGTTTAACTTGGAGCAGGACGAGGCTGTCCGATGAAACTGACGTCAAGCCAGCGATGGGCTCTGGGCGCCATAGCCCTTGCCGTGCTGATCGCCTGCAGTCCCCGATCGCCCGAGAATCCTCCTCTGCCCGACCCGACGCGACCGACGCTTTCAGCTCCCGTGTTCGGGCCGGCGCCATGACCGGTTGAAGAACAGAGCCGGAACGTCCATTCTGCGGCGATGCCGTCCACACCGCGAATCGTGTCGGTGCTGCTGCCGCAGCCCCTGCCGGAGCCTTTCGATTATGAACTGCCGGAGGGCCTGACCGCCCCGCCCGGCAGCTTTGTCGTCGTACCGCTTGGCCCGCGCGAGCTGGTCGGCGTCGTCTGGGCCGAACGCGGCATCCCGTCCAATCGCAAGCTCAAGTCGGTGGTCGAGGTCATCGATCCTGCGCCGCCATTGCCGCCGACCATGCGGGCCTTCATCGAACGCGCGGCGAAATATGTGTGTTCGCCCGCAGGCAACCTCCTCGCCATGTCGATGCGGTCTCGCGAGGCGCTGGAAGAGCCGCCTGTCGAAACCCTGGTGGTCGCCAGCGGCGATGCTCCGGAACGTCTGACGCCCGCTCGCGAGAAAGTCCTCGCCGAGGCAGGCGCCCCGATGTCGTCTGCCGAACTTGCGCGAGCAGCAGGCGTCTCATCCGGCGTGGTGAAAGGCCTTCTCGATGCTGGAGCACTGATACAGGTCGAGCGCTCGCTCGATCCGCCCTTCGAGCTGCCCGATCCGGACAGGCCTTCGCGTGACCTGACGAGTGACCAGAAGGTCGCCGCCGATGAACTGCGCAGGCTGGTGCGCGAAAAGGCCTATCGCGCCGCATTGCTCGATGGCGTTACCGGCTCGGGCAAGACCGAGGTCTATTTCGAAGCCATCGCCGAGGCCCTGCGCAGCGATCCCGAAGCGCAGGTGCTGGTGTTGCTACCGGAAATCGCACTGACGCAGGCTGTCACCTCCCGCTTCGAGGAGCGCTTCGGCGTCGTACCCGCTGAGTGGCATTCGGCGGCAGGCTCGAAAGCGCGGCGGCGCGTCTGGCGTGAAGTCGCCGCCGGCAGGGCGCGCATCGTCGTCGGCGCCCGCTCGGCGCTCTTCCTGCCATACCGCAAGCTGCGCCTCGTCGTGGTCGATGAAGAGCACGACGCCTCCTACAAGCAGGAAGATGGCGTCATCTATCATGCACGCGACCTGGCGGTGATGCGGGCCTCGATCGAGCAATGCACGATCGTGCTCGCCTCCGCGACGCCATCGCTCGAAACGCTGGCGAACGCAGGCGCCGGTCGTTATGCGCATCTCAAGCTTACGGCGCGGCCAGGCCTATCGCGCCTTCCCGACATCTCGCTGGCCGACCTGCGCGAGCAATCGCCGGACGCCAACCGGTGGATCGCGCCACAGCTTGCAACCGCCATCGAAGAGACGCTGGCGGCGAAGGAGCAGACGCTGCTCTTCCTCAACCGTCGCGGCTACGCGCCGCTAGTGCTCTGCAAGGCCTGCGGCGAACGCCTGAAGGCGCCGGACACGGATTCCTGGCTCACCGAGCATCGCTATTCGGGCAAGCTGATCTGCCATCTGACTGGCTTCATGATGGACAAGCCGCTGGCCTGTCCGCACTGCGGCGCCAAAGGCTCGCTTGCTGGCGTTGGTCCCGGAGTCGAGCGTCTCGCAGAGGAAGTGCACACACGCTTCAAGGGCGCGCGTGTCGAGGTGCTGTCATCCGACACGGTGACTTCGCCCGAATCCCTTCGCGACCTGATCGCCCGCATGGAAGGCGGCGCCATCGACATCCTGATCGGCACGCAAATCGTCGCCAAGGGCCACAACTTCCCGGCGCTGACCCTGGTAGGCGTCGTCGACGCCGACGCGGGTTTGCGCGGCGGCGACCTCCGTGCTGGCGAGCGCACCTTCCAGCTCCTGCTTCAGGTTGCGGGAAGGGCGGGGCGCGCCGACAAGCCGGGCCGCGCGATCATCCAGACCTATGCGCCGGAAAGCCCCGCCATCGCGCTGCTGGCCGCCGGCGACCGCGACGCCTTCGTCGCGCACGAGATGGAGCAGAGAAAGCAGCTTGGCTTCCCGCCGTTCGGCCGGTTGGGCGCGGTCATTCTGTCCGCCGGGAGTCCCGAGCAGGCCAACGAATGGGCGAAAGAGTTCGGCGCAGCCCAGCCCAACGCGCCGGGTGTCGAGGTGTGGGGGCCCGCGCCGGCGCCTATCGCCATCCTGCGCGGCCGCCATCGCAGGCGCTTCCTCGCGCGCTCCGATCGCAATGTCGATCTTTCGGCTTTCCTCTCTGCCTGGAAGGAGCGTGTGAAGGCGCCGTCCGGCGTGCGCATCACGATTGATGTCGAGCCCTACAGCTTCATGTGAAACAAAAGGCGCAGACCCGGGGGAGAGTCTGCGCCGCAAGTTTGTGGACGATCCGCCGGCTTCTCATGTCCGGCCTTGAAGCTCGGGGGGATGAGCGATCGCCCGGTCCTGTTCAGTCCGTCATTTCACCTTCACGCCGTTCATCATGGCCAGCTGGATGGCCGAGAAATCGCCTGGCGAGAGCTTGTCGAACTTCGCCTTGAGTTCTGTCCGGATCGGTTCGAGCGCGCCCTGCGCGCCGTTCTCGGCCATGAACGCGCCGTCCCAGTCCTTCTTCGCGATCATCGGATCGACCTTGGCGAGGAAGGCCTTGCCGGCGACATGCACCTTGTCGCACGATGCCTTGATCGCGGCGTCCACGGCCGCCTTGTCGAACGACAGGCGGACCTTCGAGAAATCGAACTTGTAGCGGCCGTTCTTCGGCGTGTAGGCCTCGCCGGCCACTGTGACGTTCGTCTCGACGTTCCATGTCGCCAGCGAGCTTTCCATCATGAATTCGCCCTGCTCATAGCGCCAGCCGGAGCCGAAGCGGGCGTACTGATCACGGCCCGGGCAGTAGGTCCGGAGCTTGTCGTTCGCGAAGGCGTCGAACTCCTTCTGCACGGCGTGGTGTTTGCGGATCACAGGCTCGTACTGAGCCTTCATGAAGGCGATATCTTCCGGCGTCGAAGGTGTCTCGACTTCCACGACGGGTTTGGGCGCCTTGGCCGCAGCAGCTTTGTTCTCCTTCATCTTCGCCATCATCATTGTGATCTGGGCTTCACTGAAATTGGCGAACGAGGCGGCGAGCTGCTGGCGCGCCATGGGACGCATGGCTGGTTCGACGTCCTGCAGCATCGCCTCGATCGCGCGCTCCTGGTCGGGACGCAGTTTCGGGGTTTGCGCGTTGCCGTGTATCGGCGCGAAGAGGACAGCGGCGGTGCAGGCGATCGCCAGCGGATAGATGAACCACGTTCTTGGCGCCGTGTCGGTCTTCGCAGCGTCAGAGGGGGTACGCGGAGGGGCAGTCATGGGGAGGTTGTCCTTCTTTTTTCGGCGCGGATTTTTCCGATCGCCGGGAGGCTCGTTCGATCAGGTCTTCTTCGGCATCTGCGGGATGAAGGGGATGTGCGGCCGGTCAGGTTCGACGCCCGGCGACAGCGGGGCCGGCGCGGGTTCGCCCTTGGGACCCATCGAACGGATGTAGACGTAGATCGCGCTCAGATCCTGGTCGCTCATCGCCATCAGGCTCGGCCACGGCATGGGCGGACGGCCTTTGCCTGCGCGCGCCATGTCGATGAACTCCTTCTCCGTCATGTTCTGGAAGGAGAGACGCAGGTTCGCGGGATAGCTGACGCCCCACGGGCCGGAGAAGCCCATCGCATCGCCGGTAAGCCACTCGGGTTCGGCAGGTGATGCGCCGTTTGTCATCGCGAAGCCTGGCGTGTGACAGTCATTGCAGCCGCCGATCTTCACAAGGTAACGGCCGGCAT
>DATBNA010000611.1:0-5855 GCA_036554545.1 Hyphomonadaceae bacterium | reverse complement strand
TGCACCAGCTTTTTCTGCAGGCCCGGGTCCTCCAGCATTTTTGCGAGGTCGAGCCGGTCGACAAATTTCTTGACCATCGACGTGTCGCGGACACGGATCGATTTCTTGGCGGCCTCGCCCTCCAGGGCGGCGCGCGACTTTTTCCGCAGCTCTTCGCGGCGGTTGGCCACCTGCTTGAGGCGGCTGGTCAGCTTGTCGTTCGAGAAGGCCGGCGCTGCGATGGTCAGGACGGTTGCAAAGGTTGCAACGGCTGCGAGACCCGCCGCCAGCGTCGCAGGATCAACAAGGAAGGAAACCCAATCCATCGCCAGACCCTAGAAGTCGAAGTTGATCATCTGACGCATGATGTAGATACCGATGCCCATCAGCCCCGCCGCAATCAGCAGGATCAGGTTGCCGAGTTCGGTGACGAACAGCGTCGTGATGTAGTCAGGCGTCGTAAAGTAGACGAGGACGATGACGATGATCGGCAGCGCGCCGATGATCATCGCCGACGCTTTCGCTTCCGATGACAGCGCCTTGATCTTTTCGCGCAGCAGCTTGCGGGAGCGAAGCACGTTGGAGAGGTTGCCCAGCGCCTCTGAGAGGTTGCCGCCGGCCTTCTGCTGGATCGCCAGCACGATGTTGAAGAAGTTCACTTCCTGGATCGGCGTACGCTGATACATGCGGTTGAGCGCCTGTTCGACCGGCACGCCCATCGCGATTGCGTCGCAAACGATCTGGAATTCGGCGCCGAGCGGCTGCGGGCTCTCCTTGGCGATCATGCGAAGGCATTCGTTGAGCGGCAGACCCGACTTCACGCCGCGAACGATAACATCGATCGCATCGGCGAACTGGCCAATGAACTTCTTCTGACGGCCCTTGATCGCCATGCCGAGGAACCAGCGAGGCGCGCCGAGACCCGCGGCGAAGGCCATGCCGAGGGCGACCAAAATCTTCCAGCCCTCGTTCATGCCGGCGCCGAAGAACATGCCGGCGCCCACGCCGACGCCGACCACGGCCGAAGCAATCCAGAATGTCGAAACCGGGAAGGTGAAGCCGGCCTGGCGGATCCGTTCTTCGATCGTGCGGCCTGCGACCTTGCTCTTTCGCGTAGCCGCCTCGCGGTCGCGCAGCGCCTTGGTGGCGTCCGCCATCTGTTTCCGGCGAAGAGCGTTCACTTCGTCCTTCCCCTTGCGGGAGACGCCTTCACCGATCGCCTTGATCCGCTTGGACTGCTTGCCGCGATCGCCGCCGCCGGCGAACGCGAAACCGACGCCCACGATCGCGATGAAGGCGAGACCTGCAACGCCGATTGTGAGCAGTTCAGGTGTCATGAGCTGCGGCCCGCCTCTTCAAGCGCGTCAAGCGCGCGGCCAAGGTCGGCATCCATGTTGAAATAGCGGGCGCGCTCCCAGAAGCGCGGACGGCCGATGCCGGTGCCGCGGTGCGAACCCTTCAGCTTGCCGTCCTTGTCCTCGCCATCGATCTCGTAGCGCATGATGTCCTGGGTGACGATGACGTCGCCTTCGAGACCCATGACCTCGGTGATCGAAACGATTTTCCGCGAACCGTCGCGCAGGCGCGAGGCCTGCACGATAACGTCGATCGAGCCGACGATCATTTCGCGGATCGTGCGCTGGGGCAGCGTGAAGCCGCCCATGGTGATCATGGATTCGACGCGGCTGAGCGCTTCGCGCGGGCTGTTGGCGTGGAGCGTGCCCATCGAGCCGTCGTGGCCCGTGTTCATGGCCTGCAGAAGGTCGAACGCTTCGGGTCCGCGGACCTCGCCGACGATGATCCGGTCGGGACGCATACGCAGACAGTTCTTGACCAGGTCGGTCATCGACACCTTGCCCATGCCCTCGAGGTTGGGCGGACGGGTTTCGAGGCGCACCACGTGCGGCTGCTGCAACTGGAGTTCGGCGGCGTCCTCGCAGGTGATGACGCGCTCGCCGGGGGCGATGAACGCTGTAAGCGTATTGAGCAGCGTGGTCTTGCCCGAACCGGTACCGCCGGAGATCAGCGTGTTGCAGCGGCAGGCGCCGATGATGCGCAGAATTTCCGCTCCGGGCTCGGAGATCGAGCCGAAGCTCACGAGGTCCGTGATCTTCAGCTTGTCCTTCTTGAATTTTCGGATGGTGAGCGCGGGGCCGTCGATCGATAGCGGCGGAGCAATGACGTTGACGCGCGAACCGTCGGCGAGGCGCGCGTCGCAGATCGGCGACGATTCGTCGACCCGGCGGCCGACCTGGCTCACGATCCTTTGGCAGATGTTCATCAGCTGCGCGTTGTCGCGGAAGCGGATGTTGGTGCGCTGGATCTTGCCGGCGACCTCGATGTAGGTCGTGCCTGCCCCGTTGACCATGATGTCGGCGATGTCGTCGCGGGCCAGAAGCGGCTCGAGCGGACCGTAGCCGAGGACGTCGTTGCAGATGTCCTCAAGCAGCGTTTCCTGCTCGGCGACAGACATGACGACGTTCTTGATCGAGACGATCTCGATGACGATGTCACGGATCTCTTCGCGCGCAGATTCCTGGTCGAGCTGCGCGAGCTGCGACAGGTCGATCGTGTCGATCAGCGCGTTGAAGACTTCGGTCTTGGTCCGGTAGTACTCGTCCGACCGGTTGTCGATCTGGGCGATTTTTTCCTTCGGCGGTGGAGGCGGCGGCGCCATCTTCGCTGACGACTTGGGACCGGCCGGCGCAGCAGGTTTGGGCGGCGGCGCCTTCGGCGGCGGAGGCGGCGGATCGTCCTTCAGGGCGGTTGCGGCAGGGGCCGTAGCGCGAGGCGCAGCCGGCGCAGGCGCCGGAGGAGCAGCAGGCGCGGCAGGCGCCGGACGCGGCGAAGCCGCCGCCTGTGGCGGCGGCGCGGTTGGTGATCCGCCCGCAGTGCGCTTGCCGAACATCCCCTGCTCCTACTTGCCCAGCAGTTTCTTCAGCATTGATGGTTTCTGGGCCTGTATCTCTTTTCCGGTCAGCTCGGCGGCGAGCTGGTCGATGCCCTGCGCCACTTTCGACTCGGGCGCGACATCGAAGACCATCTGGCCGTTGTTGGCGGCCGTGCCGAACAGCTGCGCGTCGAAGGGCAGGATCAGCGAAGGATCGATGCCGATCGCCTGGCCGAAATCCTTCGGCGGAATCTCCGGGCGCTTGGGCAGGCCGACCATGTTGAGGACGAGCTTCGGCTGGGCGTCGTTGGGACGCGCGGCCTTGAGGAAGTCCATAAGGTTCTTGCCGTTGCGCAGCGAGGCAAGGTCCGGTGCGGCAACAACGACGATCTCGTCCGCGCCGATGATGGTCGTCTTGAACCAGTCGCTCCAGATGTGCGGCAGGTCGAGCACCACGAACGGGACAGACCCCCGGACCTGGTCGAGCACGCGGCCATAGGTCTCGGGCTCGAGGTTGTAGGTGCGGTCCAGCGTCGCCGGCGCGGTGAACAGGGAGAGGCGGTCGGTCGCCTTGGTGATAAGGCGGCCCATGACGGCTTCGTCGAACCGGTCAGGCGACATCAGGGCGTCGGCGATGGTCGCCTGCGCATCCTGGTTGAAGTCGAGACCGGTGGTGCCGAAGTTGAGGTCGAGGTCGACCAGTGTGGAATTGACCTTGATGCGCTCGGAGAGAGCCCAGGCCAGGTTGTGCGCGATCGAGGAGGCGCCGACGCCGCCCTTCACGCCGGTAACCGCGAGCGTCTTTCCCGTGAACGGCGCTTCCGGGTCGGTGAACAGCGCCGCGATCGAGCGGATCATCTGCACCGGGTCGAACGGCGCCACGAGATACTCGCTCACGCCGCGACGCATCAGCTCGCGATAGAGGCGGATATCGTTGGTGTGACCAAGGATGACAACCTTGATGTTCTCGTCGCAGTATTCGGCGAGCGCGTCGAGTTCAGCCAGCAACTGGCGGGGGTCGCCGGCGCCCTCGATCACGAGAAGGTTCGGCGTCGCCTCGCTCTGGTAGTGCGTGATCGCGACGGGCGTGCCGCCTTCAAACACCTCCATCGAGACGTTTTTCATGCGGCGATCCTTCATGATCGTCCGCATCAGACTGAGTGACTGTGTACGTGTGCAGAAAGCGTGGACCGAAATCCGCGGTATGGCGCGATCGCCGCCTTCGGAAGGCGCGGCGAAGGAATAGTCGTAGCCCAGGCCCTGCCCGGCCGCCTCTTCGGCGGCAACCGGCGGTTCCTCGCGATGCACCGGCGGCAGTTCCTCTTCTTCGACCGGCGCGGCGGCGACGGCCGGGGCCGCGCCGGGCTCGAGCCAGATGGCGCGCTTGCGCTCGGCAGGCTCCTGCATGACGGACTGCGCGGAGGCAAAGCCGTCAGCGCCGACATCGTCCTGGTCTTCGCCGAAGATCGCGTTGTGCGTCGAAGCAGCGGCGGGCTTTGGCGGCGGCGTCATGAAACCATCGTCGTCGAGAGTGAACTCCGCATCGACCGCCGCCATGTCGCCTTCCCGCTCGCGCAGGGCGGCGGCGAAGGTCGCGCCGATCGGGGCGTCCATGTCGAGATCGAGATCCTGGGCGAGCTGGTCGAACTCGCCGTCATCGTCGAACCTGTTACGGGATCCGCTCATGTCCGCCTCAAACTTTCCTAGTGCCCGACAGCCGAACTGATGGCGCCATTGGCATCCTGGTTACGCTCTGCCGAGGTCTTCTCGCCGTTGCGGTATTTGGTCAGGATTACGCCGCGACGCACCGCGTCCGGCGTGTCCATGCGCTGTTCGCCCACGAGATCCGACGGGTCGGCGATCATGGCAGCGAGGTTGGTCGCCACGGCGCAGCCGAAGGACGGCAGCGCCGAGTTCGTGCCGGTCCACGCGAAGTCCCAGGCCGAGACGTCCGGGCAGTTCGGGACAACCGCTTCATAGGTGCGATAGCTGATGACCAGCGGCGCGGCGCGTGCGCCGGCGGCGTCATACGGGCCCTCGGTGATGTATTGGGACTCGATGCCTTCCGCGAGCATGATCGCGCGGGCATCCGACGATGCGCGCATGGCCGCTCCGTCGTCCGGGCCGTTGCTGGGACGCGAGATGATGACCGCGCCATGGCCCTCGTCCTGATAGGCGGCGGCGAAATACTTCACCGCCTGACGTTCTGTCGAGCCGAGTTGTTCTCCCGCGACAACGGTATCGATCTTCAGCTCGGCCGTGACTTCCTGGGCCTGGATCTGCGTGTGCAGCCGGTTGGAAAGCCGGATCTGCTCTGCAGACTGGGCGCAGGCGCCGAGAGCCAGCAGCGAGGCTCCAGCGAGCACGATGTGAAAACGGACTGACATCCTGCTCTCCTCAATCGAAGATGAAGCCGCTCGAGCCTTTCGGCGCGGCGGTCTTGCCCGCGGCCGAACCAGGCACGGCGTAGACTTCGTTCAGCTTGCCGAAGAAGACCGTGCGAAGGTCGCGCGGCGTGGCGTAGCCGCGGTCCGGATCGCGGAAGCCCTGGGGATCGGTGGGGTCGACCAGGTAGGGCGTGACGATCACGACCAGCTCGGTTTCGTCGTTGATGAAGTCGCGGCTGCGGAACAGGGCGCCGAGCACCGGTATGTCCTTGGCGCCGGGGATGCCATCGAGGCTCTGGCGCGTGGACTCCTGGATCAGACCGGCGATGACAAGGCTGCCGCCTGACGGTATCTCGACCGTGGTTTCCGCGCGGCGGACCTTCAGCGACGGGATGGTGATTGTCTGTCCGATGATCGGCTCGCCGGTATCGGGATCGACGCCGGTGATGCCGCGCGAGGCGAAACCGCCCTGCTGGCTGAGCTCCGAGACTTCGACCGAAAGCTGCAGCGAGATCCGGCCTTCCGAGAGAACAACCGGCGTGTAGCCGAGGCCGACGCCGAAAGGTTTGAACTCGACGGTGATCGCGCCCTCCTCCTGC
>DATBNA010000658.1:0-2136 GCA_036554545.1 Hyphomonadaceae bacterium | reverse complement strand
GACCTCGCTGGCATCGAGAACATCGTCTACTTCAAGGAGTCATCCGGCGACACGCGCCGCTTCGTCGATATAAGGAACATGACGGGCGACCGCTTCACCCTCTTCGCCGGCCTCGACGATGTCGTGCTCGAAAGCGTGGCGGTCGGCGCCGTTGGCTGGGTGTCGGGTCTGTCGAACGCCTTCCCCATTGAGGGCGAGACGCTGTTCCGCCTGGCGCGCCAGGGCCGGATGGCCGAAGTGATGCCGCTCTATGAGTGGTTCATGCCCCTGCTGCATCTGGATGCGCGCTCCGACCTCGTGCAGTGCATCAAGCTGTGCGAGCACATCGTGGGCCGCGGCACGCATCTGACGCGCCCGCCGCGCCTCGCGCTGGAAGGCGCGGAGAAAGCCGAAGTCGAGGCCATCATGAAGAAGGCGCTGGCGACGCGGCCGAAGCTGCCGGATGTCGGGCTGAAGCGCGCCGCGGCGTAATCGTTTTCAAGCTATCTCTTACTGCTTTCCCGCGAAAGCGGGAATCCAGGAGATCCAAGGCACCCTGCAACTCCTGGGCCCCCGCTTGCGCGGGGGAAGCAAGGTTAGGATTGCCTGTGCGGTGCTATCACGCGCTCACAATTCCAGCGCCTGCGCCACCAGGCGGTGGAAGTGATGCACCGCCTGCTCGGTGATGACGCTGCCATCGGGATCGGCAATGAAGCGGCCCTGGCTGTAGCCTTTTGACGCCAGGCCGCGCTGCACGGATTCGCAGAGCGCCACATCCTCCGGATTGAGGACGGTGCGGCCGTACTCGATGCGCGCCTCGTCCTCCGGCGCAAACCCGCTGCCCGGCACGGCATAGCGGTCGCCGTGGGTCACGGTGACGCCGGTGGACTCCGGTACGTAGCTGAAAACGCCGAGCGTCGGCGAACCCGGCAACACGTTGAACGTCGTGGTCGGCCACAGCCACCAGAACAGCGCCCGCTGTTCCGGCGCGTTGCGGCGCAGCTGATAGGCCTTGTTGTCGTAGCGGCCGACCACGCCTTTCTGGCTCGACCAGAGGCCGGACGCCGCCGTCTTGTAGCTGTCCATCGACACCAGGTCGGCGAAGGCCGGATGCGCCGGCGCGCAATGGTAGCATTCGAGGTAGTTGTCGATCGCGACCTTCCAGTTACAGGCGATGCGCCAGTTGGGATAGGTGGTGCTGACGACCATGCCGTCCTGCAGCACCTCTTCCTTCAGCTCGGCCGCGAGGTCGCCGGCCTGCTCCGACAGCGGCGCCGCATCGTCGTCCAGCGTGAAGAAGACGAAATGGTCCGCGAAGACTTCGATGCGCACCGGCTTCAGCTTGAAGTCGTCGGCGTTGAACTCCGCCATCTTCTCGCTGCCGCGCGCCGAGCGCAGCCTGCCGTCGGCATGATAGGACCAGGCGTGATAGGGGCAGGTGATGACCTTGGCGCAGCCGCGGCCCTTCAGCAGCTCATGGGCGCGGTGCTGGCAGACATTGTAGAAGCCGCGCAGCTCCCCGTCCTTGCCCCGGATGATGAAGATGTTCTGGTCGAGCAGCCCGGCGGTGAGATAGTCGCCCGGGTCGGCGAGCTGCGACAGCGGCCCGGCATAGTGCCAGCCGCGCTCGAAGATCGCGGTACGCTCGCGCTCGAACAGCTGGGCGTCCGTGTAGGCCCATCCCGGCAGGGTGAAGGATTTCGCCGGATCGGCGTGCAGCGGCTTCATCCTGCGGCCGTCGGCGGATTTGGTCTGTTCCATGGCGCTCTCCCGCTTTGGGAGAGAGTAGCGCAGCGATCCCCTGAGAGCCAGACCGCCGCCGCGGAGTACTGCAGCGCGAACCCGCGCGGATGCGGGCGCCGCCTAGTGCAGCAGCCCCTTGATCGATTCCAGGAATCGCATGGCCGAGATCGGCTTCGGCATGTAGGCGTCGCAACCGGCGTCGCGGATCTTCTTGTCGTCGCCCTTCATCGCAAACGCGGTGACCGCGATGACCGGGATCGCCTTGAGGACTTCGTCCTCCTTGAGCGAGCGCGTGACATCCAGGCCCGACAAGCCGCCCGGCAGCTGCACGTCCATGACGATGAGATCGGGATGATGCTGCCGCGTCAGCTCGAGGCCTTTGCTGCCGTCGAAGGCCTTCAACACCTTATATCC
>DATBNA010000543.1:0-6272 GCA_036554545.1 Hyphomonadaceae bacterium | reverse complement strand
GCTGGGCCCGCGGGCATGATGCTGGGGCATATGTTGCAGCGCGGGGGCATCGATTGCCTCGTGCTGGAACGGCGTGATCGCACCTATGTCGAAGGCCGCGTGCGGGCGGGGGTCCTGGAACAGACGACAGTTTCGATTCTTGAAAGTCTCGGGCTGGCCGACCGGCTGAAACGCGAAGGCCTGCCGCACGATGGCTTTGCGATTTCCTGCGACGGCCTGCAGTTCCGCATCGACCTTGCAGGTCTCACCGGCGGATCGCGCGTGACGGTCTATGGCCAGCAAGAAGTGATGAAGGACCTCTTCGACGCCGCACCGCAGCGAGGCCTCAACATCGTTTTCGATGCAGAGAATGTAGCGCTGCACGACATCGAATCGTCCTCGCCTTCGGTGTCGTGGATGAAGGACGGCCGCGCGCATCGCGCCCAATGCGCATTCATTGCCGGGTGCGACGGCTATCATGGCGTGTCGCGGGCTGCGATTCCGGCGAACGTGAAATCCGAGCACGAGAAAGCCTATCCCTTCGGCTGGCTCGGCATCCTCACCGAGGTGCCGCCCTGCTCGCACGAACTGATCTACGCCAGCCATGAGCGCGGCTTTGCCCTCGCCAGCATGCGCTCGCAGTCTCGCAGCCGCTACTACATCCAGGTCGGGCTGGAGGAGGACACCGAGGCCTGGCCGGACGAACGCATCTGGGACGAGCTTGCCGTGCGCCTCGGTCCCGATGCCGACGCCCATATGAAACGCGGGCCTTCGTTCGAGAAATCTATCGCCCCGCTGCGTTCCTATGTCTGCGAGCCAATGCGATATGGCCGGCTGTTCCTGGCCGGCGATGCTGCGCACATCGTTCCGCCGACCGGCGCCAAGGGACTGAATCTCGCGTCGTCCGACGTGCTGTTCCTGGGCGAGGCCCTGATCGCGCACAGCAAGACGGGATCAACGACAGCGCTGGACGGCTACTCGCAGCGCGCCCTGGCGCGGGTGTGGAAGGCGGAGCGGTTTTCGTGGTGGTTCACCCACCTTACCCACCGCTTCCCGACATCGACGCAGCTGGAGCGAAAGCTGCAGATCGCAGAAATGGAATATCTGGCCGGATCAGTCGCCGCGCGGGCGGCACTGGCTGAGAACTATGTGGGCCTGCCGCTGGCTGCCGAGCTTCACCCCGCGGCGAGATAGGGACATGATACGGCAGGGAACTCAAACGAGGAGACGCCGATGCCGGTCGTGGTGACGGACATTCCGCGCGCCGATGCTGCAACGGTTGCGGGCTTTGGCGAGATCGGCGTCGCAACCGCGCACGAGGCGCAGGGACGCAAGGGCCTGCTGGCCGCATGGATGCGGCCGATCTACCGGCCTGCTCACATAGCAGGAACCGCCGTCACCTGTTCTGTTGCGCCGGGCGACAACTGGATGATCCATGTCGCAGTCGAACAGTGCCGGCCAGGCGATATCCTGGTCGTGGCCCCGACAAGCCCATGCGACGATGGCTATTTCGGCGACCTGCTGGCGACGTCCCTGCGGGCTCGCGGCGTGAAGGGCCTGATCATCGAGACCGGCGTACGCGATGCGGCCGACCTCACCGAGATGAAATTTCCGGTGTGGTCGAAGACGATATTCGCGCAGGGAACGGTGAAGGAGACCGTTGGCGACGTAAATGCGCCCATCGTGTGCGCCGGCCAGCTGGTGAACCCGGGCGACATCATCATCGCGGATGACGATGGTGTGGTTGTCGTGCGCCGGACGGAGGCCGCAGACGTCCTCAAGAAGTCCCAGAAGCGCATCGTGGATGAAGCAGAAAAGCGCGAGAAGCTGGCATCCGGCGTACTCGGCCTCGACCTTTACAACATGCGGCCTCGTCTTGCCGAAAAGGGGCTGAAATACGTGAAGAGCAACGACACGTGAGGCAGACGGCAATCCCCTGCACGGTGATGCGCGGCGGCACGTCCAAGGGCCTCTACTTCCTTGGCAGCGACCTGCCGGCGGATCCGGCGACCCGCGATGCGGTGTTGCTTGCAGCGATGGGATCGCCCGATGCACGCCAGATCGACGGCATGGGCGGGGCGCACCCGCTGACGTCGAAAGTGGCGATCGTGTCGAAGTCGGCGCGGGACGAGGCCGATGTCGATTATCTTTTCCTGCAGGTCCAACCCGACAAACCGGAAGTGTCGGACAGCCAGCCGTGTGGAAACCTGCTGGCGGGCGTGGGTCCGTTCGCCATCGAAAAGGGACTGGTGAAGGCGCACCCGGCGATCACGGACGTTCGCATCTTCATGGTCAACACCAAGGCAATCGCAGTGGCGCGAGTGGAAACGCCCGGAGGCGAGGTTGAATACCAGGGGACAGCGCGGATCGACGGCGTCCCCGGAACGGCGGCGCCAGTGATGACCGATTTTCTCGATGTCGCCGGATCAAGCTGCGGCGCGCTGCTGCCGACCGGAAACACACGCGATATTTTTGAAGGCGTCGAGGTCACCTGCATCGACAACGGCATGCCGGTGGTCGTGATGCGCGCAGCCGATCTGGGGAAGACAGGATACGAGACTCCGGCCGATCTGGAAGCTGACGCAGTCCTGAAGGCGAAGGTCGAGGCCGTGCGTCTGGCGGCCGGGCGAGCGATGAACCTCGGCGACGTGACCAACAAGACCGTGCCGAAAATGACGCTGATTGCTCCGCCCAAACATGGCGGCGCCGTTTCGACACGTACTTTCATTCCGCATCGCGTGCACGAGGCTATCGGTGTTCTGGGCGCCGTCAGCGTGGCGACGGCATGCGTGCTTAAAGGGTCAGTCGCCGAAGGCAGCGCGAAGCTCGGCGGATTCGGCGGGTCGGGGACGATCCAGCTCGAAGTCGAACACCCCACCGGGTTCTTCACCGTCGACATGGAGATCGGGACCTCGGGTGGACAACTGAAAGTGACGCGCTCCGCCCTGCTCCGCACCGCGCGAAAGCTGATGGACGGAATGGTTTTCATTCCGGCTTCTGTCTGGAGAGGCGCATGACCCGTATCGCGCTGGTCGGGCTTGGAGAGGTTGGCGCCATCCTGGCGGAGGATCTGTCCGCGAGCTCGGGCGGACTTTCGGCCTTCGACCTGAAATTCGCGGACGCTAAAAGCGGTCCTTCGATCGCAGCACAGGCGACGGGGATCCGGGCCGCGCCGTCCGCGCGGGAGGCGGTTGCTGGATGCGACATCGTCATTTCCGCCGTCACCGCGGCGCAGACGCTTGCGGCGGCGAAGTCAGCGGCAAGCGGGATCGCGCACAACGCGGTCTTCCTCGACCTCAATTCCGCTTCGCCTGGCATGAAGCAAGAGGCGGCAGAGGCGATCCATCGCGCAGGCGGACGCTATGTCGAAGCGGCGGTGATGAGCCCTGTCCCGCCGAAGCGCATGGCGACGCCCATGCTGCTGGGCGGGCCGCATGCGCGCGACTTCCTGCCTGAAGCCAGGAAGCTTGGCTTTGCGGGAGCAGAGTTCTTCTCGGCCGACATCGGCAAGGCGTCGGCGGCCAAGATGTGCCGGAGCGTGATGGTGAAGGGGATCGAGGCGCTACTCAGCGAGAGCCTGCTCACGGCGCGAAGCTATGGGGTCGAAGATGCGGTCCTCAAGTCGCTGAACGATCTCTTCCCCGGTCCGGATTGGACGAAGCTGGCGCGATACATGATCAGCCGCACGCTGGAGCACGGAACGCGCCGCGCGGAGGAGATGCGCGAGGTTGCGCGTACTGTCGCCGAGGCCGGACTTGAGCCGCACATGAGTGGCGCGGCGGCGGAGCGCCAGGCCTGGGCGCCGCAGTTTGCATCGGCGCTTTCCGAGCAGGACCTCGACGACATGCTCGATGCGATGCGCGAACTCATGGACGCAAGGTCGAAAGGGGCTGCGGCATGATCATCGATTGCCATGGCCACTACACGACGGCGCCGGCGCCGCATCAGAAGTTCCGCGATGCCCAGCTGAAGCATTTCACCGATCCATCCGCCCCTCCGCCGAAACTGGCGGAGATATCGGATGACGAGATCCGTGCCTCGATCGAGGAGAACCAGCTCAAGCTGATCAGGCAGCGCGGCGCGGACATGACGATCTTCTCGCCCCGCGCCTCGGCCATGGCGCACCACGAGGGCGACGAGAAGGTCTCCAAGGCCTGGACGCGAGCCTGCAACGACCTGATCCAGCGTGTGACAGACCTCTATCCCGACACCTTCGTCGGCGTGTGCCAGCTGCCGCAATCGCCGGGTGTTCCGATCGCCAATTCGATCGAGGAGCTGAGGCGCTGCGTCCTCGAGCTCAACATGATCGGGTGCAACCTCAATCCCGATCCCTCGGGCGGCAACTGGACGTCGAAGCCGCTGACCGACCGGTCCTGGTATCCATTCTACGAGGCGTTGTGCGAACTCGACGTGCCGGCGATGATCCACGTCTCGGCCACCTGCAACGAGAACTTCCACGCCACCGGCGCCCACTACATCAACGCCGACACCACGGCATTCATGCAGCTGTTGCAGGGCGACCTGTTCAGGGATTTCCCGACGCTGAGGTTCATCATTCCGCATGGCGGCGGCGCAGTGCCTTATCACTGGGGCCGCTATCGCGGGCTGGCCGACATGCTGAAGAAGCCGGACCTGCGCCAGCACGTGATGAAGAACGTGTTCTTCGACACCTGCGTCTATCACCAGCCCGGCATCGACCTGTTGTTCGAGGTGATCGACATCGAGAACATCCTGTTCGGCTCGGAGATGGTCGGCGCAGTACGCGGCGTCGATCCGGAGACAGGGAACTATTTCGACGACACCAAGCGCTACATCGACAGGCTGGCGATTCCGGACGGCGAGAAGCTCAAGGTGTTCGAGAAGAATGCGCGGCGCGTTTATCCGCGCCTTGATGGCATCCTCAGAGCGCGAGGCCTCTGATGGCGGAAGGCGCGCGCGCATTCGAGAAGACCAAGGGCTGGATCGACTGGCATTCCAATCCGTCGAAGCCGCGCTTCAGGGCGCCGCCGGGAGCGGTCGACGCACACTGCCACGTGTTCGGGCCGGGCGGTCGGTTTCCATATGCGCCGGAGCGAAAGTACACGCCATGCGATGCATCGGCGGAGCAGCTGTTTGCGTTGCGCGATTTTCTCGGTTTCTCGCGCAACGTCATCGTGCAGGCGACCTGCCATGGGGCCGACAATCGCGCCCTCGTGGATGCGTTGGAAAAATCGCGAGGCAAGGCGCGCGGCGTGGCGACGGTCCATCGCAGCGTGACCGACGCCGAGCTCAAATCGCTCAATGCGGCGGGCGTGCGCGGCGTTCGGTTCAACTTTGTGAAGCGGCTGGTCGACCGGCTGGACAAGGGCGAACTCGCCGAGATTGCAGCGCGCGTGAAGCCGCTGGGCTGGCATGTAGTGATCTATTTCGAGGCGCAGGAACTGCCGGAGCACTACGACTTCTTCACCTCGCTGCCGACCGAGGTTGTCGTCGACCATATGGGCCGGCCGGATGTCACGAAGCCGATCGATGGCCCGGAATTCGGCCTGTTCCTGAGACTGATGCGCGAGCACCCGAACTTCTGGTCGAAAGTCTCGTGTCCCGAACGCCTGTCGAAGACAGGCCCGGACGGCTACGAAGATGTCATTCCCTTCGCGCGCCGCGTTGTCGAACAATTTCCGGATCGCGTCCTGTGGGGGACAGACTGGCCGCATCCCAACATGACCACCCATGCCCCGGACGACGGAAAGCTGGTCGACTTCATTCCGAAGATTGCAGGAACGCCGGAGCGGCAGAGGAAGCTGCTGGTCGACAACCCAATGCGACTCTACTGGCCGGAGGAACCAGAATGACCGGCAAGCCCTATGACGACATTCCAGGCACGACCATCTTCGACGCGGAGATGAGCCGCCGCGGCTATCATCTCAACCAGTTCTGCATGTCGCTGATGAAGGCGGAGAACCGCGAGGCGTTCAAGGCGGACGAGCGCGCCTATCTCGACAAGTGGCCAATGACGGAAGAGCAGAAGCAGGGCGTGCTGGCTCGCGACTTCAACCGGCTCATCGAACTTGGCGGCAACATCTATTTCCTGGCCAAGATCTTCGCGACTGACGGCAAGAGCTTCCAGTGGGCGGCGGCGCGCATGACCGGCGTCTCGGAAGCCGAATATCTCGCCATGATGGTCGCGGGCGGCCGCAACCCGAAAGGCAATCGCTACAAGGGAAGGCCCGACTGATGGCGCGCATCACTGCAGGCCTTGCCATGAGCCACGTGCCGGCCATCGGCCGCGCCATCGATACCGGCGCGACGGCGGA
>DATBNA010000649.1:0-2902 GCA_036554545.1 Hyphomonadaceae bacterium | reverse complement strand
CAATGAACCGGGTAATCAATGAGCCGGGCCTTGCCGCAAAGCTCGTCGAAGGCGGCCGTAAAGCATACGAGGCCCAGTTCACGCGGGCCGCTTTCGTCCGGGACAGCCTCGCCTTTTACCAACGAGTCGTGGCCGGCGGCTGAGCGTTTTCGGCTTCCGTCTTAACGCTTCTCTCAGCGGCAATCTGCAGTGTGGCCGGAGGGTTGGCGAGAGACCGCCGATGACGGCCGAAACGGACATCCAGGACAACGAAGGGCCAAGGCAGGCGCTCAACCTTGCTGAGCAGATCCGCCGTATCGCCAACGGCCGGACGACGATCGACGTCGCCCAGTTCCAGTTCATCGGCCTCGACGAAATCCGCCAGCGCTACGGCGAGAAGTGGAAAGAACGGCGCGACAAGGTCGTGCATGTCGCGCGCGAATTCATCAGCCGCCGGATAACGCCCGAGGACATGATGATCCCCGGCGCCGACGGCTTCCTGCTGGTGTTCGGGTCCCGCTCAGGGATCGTCGCGGACGCTGCGGCGCAGAGCATCTCGACCGAGCTCAATACCTTCTTCCTCGGCGCCGTCGACATGGACGACGACATACGCTTCTTTGCGCATCACCGGTCGATGAGCGTCGATGATTTCGCCGAGGCGTTCGGCGACCTCATCGCAGAATCGCGCCAGCTTGCTTCCGTCGCCGCCCGCATTCGTACGGCGCCCGGCGAGATTCCGATGGGCTTCACGCCGGTTTGGGATGCGCGGCGCGGAGCGCTGACGACCTATTTCGTGACGCCGCTCGACGCCGAAACAGGGCATCCGCTCGTCTGGGACCACACGCATCGCCATCACACCGAGATGGACGAACTGAAGCTCAGGGCGTCGGAAGAAGCCATGCGCGCGCTGTTCGCGACGGGCAAGAAGGCGCTGGTCGGCGTGGCGCTGCATGTCTCGAGCCTCAATAACCAGCAGAGCCTCGAACGCCTGCTCGCCGTGATGTCGACGTTCGACAGGAAGCTCGCCAGCTTCCGCGTGGTGCGCATCAGCGGCGTCGAGCCGGGTTTCCCGCGCATCTATCTCGAAGACATAATGCGCACGCTGCGGCCGCGCCTGCCCAACATAGCGGTCGGCTTCAACTGGACCGAGCCGGACATCGGCTCGATGATGAAACTCAAGCCCGCGGCCATCGGCTTCAGCCTGCCGCCGGGCTCGCTGGGCGCGCGGGCGCCGCGGGCCGACCTGTTTGCGCGCGTGCACGCGGCCGCAGAGCTGGCGCGCCATCACGGCGTGCCGGTCGGCGTCGAAGGCGATATTGCGCCGGAAGACGCCCAGCGTTTCATGAGCGATGGCGTGCAGCACATCGCATCCCTGCGCATCTGGCCGGTGCTGCCTGCCCTGCCGCCCGCGCAGATCTGGCCGCGCTCAAAGCTCGACCAGGCGCTTCTGCGTGATACCGCCGCGTAGCGGCGCCGCGCACGTAAGATGAATGACTCACGAGTAATGCAGCCGCGCTGCCGCCCGTGATTGCCGCAAATCGAGGAACTGATAGGTTTCCACGCCGCACGGGGTTGGCCGTGCGGGATATCAAGGACGGAGACCTCCCCATGAAGCGGATACTTACAATCGCCGGCGCGATCCTCGCGCTTGGCGCGCCTGCCATCGCGCAGGAGCAATCGACGCTGCAGTACGTCACCACCAAGGGCACGGTGATCAAGGCGGACATGCAGGGTACGGCGCTCGAGCTTCCGATGAAGTACAACGCCGACGGCACCTACACCACGAATGCGATGGGCCAGGAGCTGAAAGGCAAGTGGCGTATCGACGGCGACAAGCTCTGCACGCTCAACGACATGAACCCGAGCGAAACCTGCGTCGCCTATCCCGCGGGCAAGAAGCCGGGCGATGAATTCAAGGTGACGAACCCGATGCTGGGTGAAGTCACCGTGAAGATCAACCCGTGAGGCAAGCCATGAGAAAGCTGATCACGTGCCTGGCCGTCGCCGCGTTTGCGGCCCCGGCCTTCGCCGACACGCTGAAGGAAGTGACCACCAAGGGCATCGTTCTCAGCGCACAGGGCTTCGAACTCGACGTGGCGTACAAGGCGGATGGCACGTTCGCCGTCAGCATGGTGGGCGACCCGACGCCGCTCGCCTCTGGCAAATGGCGCATCGACGGCGAGAAGCTCTGCACCTCGACCGATGCGACGCCTGAGGAATGCGTCGCCTATCCGACGGGCAAGAAGTCCGGCGACTCGTTCGACGTGACCGGCGCGCAGGGCACAGCGACCATCAAGATCAAGTAGCGGGCTCCAAAGACCTACAAGGCCAGAGCGCCCTGCATCAGCCGATGCGGGGCGTTTTGCTGTCTGCCGCTGCCACATGTCACGCCGGATCATGTCCGTGTCGCGCCCGGCAATGGCTGAAATGCCCGGTATCGAGCACCGTCGGGTCTCATTGCGTCGCCGGCGCCGATCGGGAGCTCTCTTTGACATCATCCTTCAGTGCCCGGCCGGGACAGGTCTTTGTCCTCTCCCTCCTTCTCACTGTCGCCGCCCTCCTGCTGGCGGCGCCGGCGCACGCGGCAAAGCTGCAGGTCGCTCCGGATGCGCCGCCCTGGATGCATATCGGCGCCGACATCCTGCTGTGGCTCCACATCGGCGGCGGCGCCGCCGGCATTGCGACAGGCGCAGTCGCGCTGGCGAGCCGCAAGGGCGGCAGGATCCATCGTTCGGTGGGAACGATGTTTTTCGGCGTGATGCTGCTTTGCTACGTCGTTGCTGCCGGCGTGGCCCCATTCCTCCATGTCGAGCAGCGGACAAACACGGTGGCGGGCCTGATGGCGCTCTACCTTCTGCTGAGCGGCTGGGCGACGGCGAAACAGAAAGACGTCAGGGCGGGACCGCACCAGATCGCCGGACTG
>DATBNA010000449.1:0-3382 GCA_036554545.1 Hyphomonadaceae bacterium | reverse complement strand
GGCGCCAGACGCGACAAGTGCCAGACGCCGTAGGCCAGCGCGAGCGCGAGGCAGCCGGCGACGATCCACAGCAGGCGGCGGGGGCGGGACATCGTGCGTGCGATCATGCAATATCAGGACCATTCATGCTTCTGTCAGAGCTCGTTCATACTTCGCAGCGCGTCGCGGACACGCCGCGTCGCCTCGAGAAGATCGCGGCGTTGGCGGACCTGCTGCGCCGCCTCGCCCCCGCAGAGATCGGCATCGCCGTGGCGTATCTGGTGGGCGAGACGCCTCAGGGCAAGATCGGCATCGGTCCCGCCGTGGTGAACGCCGCGCGCCCGGCCGAGGCCGCGAGTTCCACGGCCCTCACCTTGGCCGATGTGGACGCTGCGCTCCAGCGGTTGGTCGAGGTGACCGGCGCCGGTTCGACCGCGCAACGCAGACAGATCCTCGGCGCGCTCCTCTCGCGTGCGACGCCTGCCGAGCAGGACTTCCTGGTGCGGTTGCTGTACGGCGAGCTGCGGCAGGGCGCGCTCGAAGGAATCATGCTCGAGGCCATCGCGCGCGCCGCGGCGCTGCCGGTGTCCGAAGTGCGGCGCGCCGCGATGCTCGCCGGCGGGCTGGCTCGGATTGCCCGACCGGCGCTGGAGGAAGGCGCGGCCGGCCTGCGCCGCTTCGGCCTGACGCTGTTCCAGCCGGTGTTGCCGATGCTGGCGCAGCCGGCGGAGGACGTGGACACCGCCCTAGCTCAGCTGGGTACCGCGGCGCTGGAGTGGAAACTGGACGGCGCGCGCGTGCAGGTGCACAAGTCGGGCGACGACGTGCGCGTGTACACGCGCAATCTCAACGACGTGACGGCGGCGGTGCCGGAGGTGGTGGAGGCGGTACGCGGCGCCGGCGCCGGGGCGCTCATCCTCGACGGAGAATCCATCGCGCTGACGCCCGCGGGCGCACCGCAGCCATTCCAGGTGACCATGCGCCGCTTCGGCCGCAAGCTCGGGGTAGAGGCGGTGCGCGCCGAGCTGCCGCTGTCGGTGTTCTTCTTCGACATCCTGCATCGCGACGGGCAGGATCTCATCGATCGCCCGGCGCGCGAGCGCTTCGCCGCCATGACCGAGGCGCTGCCTTCGGGCCTGCTCGTGCCGCGCCTGATCACGCAGGATGCCGAGCAGGCACGCGCCTTCTTCGCCGATGCACTGCACCGCGGCCACGAAGGGCTGATGGCCAAGGCCCTCGATTCGAGCTATGAAGCAGGCGCGCGGGGCAGCGGCTGGTTGAAGGTGAAGCAGGCGCACACCCTCGATCTGGTGGTGCTGGCCGCCGAATGGGGCCACGGCCGGCGGCGCGGATGGCTCTCGAACCTGCACCTCGGCGCGCGCGACCCGGCGAGCGGTGGCTTCGTGATGCTCGGGAAAACGTTCAAGGGCCTGACCGACGCGATGCTCGAATCGCAGACGCGCGCCCTGCTCGCCCTGGAGGTCGCGCGCGACGCCTACACCGTGTACGTGCGGCCGGAGCTGGTGGTGGAAATCGCGGTGAACGAGATCCAGGAAAGCCCGCAATACCCGGCCGGCATGGCGCTGCGCTTCGCGCGCGTCAAGCGCTATCGTCCCGACAAGGGGGCCGCGCAGGCCGACACGTTGGATGCCGTGCGCGCATTGTTCGAGCGGCGAAAGGCGTATGTACGCGAGCGAGGAGACAGCGGTTGACGTAGATCGACTCGTTCCCGGTGGGTGCGATGGAGATCCACTTGATCAAACGTGCTACCGCGCATTTTCCCAGAGGAGACGTTAATCGGCTCACACCGGAGAAGGACGAGTCAACCGGCAACTCCAGCGCGAACAACAAGAATGGGAGAATCAATCAGAGTCGACGTACACGGATACGACACGACAGCCCCGACAAAGGTGGTAGATCAACTGGACGAATTCGTTCTCGACGAACGGCCGCTCTGTCATGGTCTCATCGCATACGGAGGCGAAAAAAGGCATGGGAGAACTACACTTTGGACATACAAGATCTCGCAACTGCTGGCTCAGTTGCGGCACTCCTCCGATCTGATGCTGAGGCCTGGTTAGGTCGACCCTGTCGTTTCTTGGGTCTGAGGTTTCGAGTGCTCCTCTGTTCCTTGCGAGAACTATGGATTGCTCCTCATCGGAGAGCGGGCGAAGCAAGAAGCGCCGCGCTGGGAACGCGATCGGATACTCTTGATACGGAAAGTCTTCGTACGCTGGCCCGCGTTTGTACTTGAGGAGGTGAACAGCATCGGGTGAGGAATGCTCATACACGAATATGTCCTGAGCGATCTCGCAGGTCCAGGAGAAAAGAAGCTCGACTCTGGGAAACGAGTAACTGTCAAGATCGGTGCGCGGGTCGCGTTTGTCAATGGACATCACCCGCAATAGTGGCTTACGAGAGTTTGGCGACGTCGCGCCGGCGATATTGTGTTCGCCGTTCAACTGATGGCGATAGGCTGGGTGCACGGTCCTGCTAGTCAGGAAAACAGGACGCCACCCGTTCGAGGGCCTACTCTCACATCGTCCATCCATATCAGATCCCGTCTGACGTGGTTGCGAAGCAGCTTTGGGCAGGACGAGTTCGTTGTAGCATGAGGGCGCTATTCTTCACACGCACATGCCTCGTGCGATGGGTCCTGTTGGCACAGGTGCCAAACGCTTGGCATGAATATCGACCATATTCCAGTCTTTGGCCATGTCCGCCAGGTTGTGGGGATCCTGTTCTTCTTCTGCCATCTCGTGATCTCATCGAAGTACTTCTTCGTTGCTTCGGGAGGATTTGTAACGATATTTTTTTTGAATTCCTCTGCCTGCACCGGAGTCATCTCTGTCGGATTGATGCCCCGGGCCCCGGTCCACTCATAGAATCGCGTTATGACCGCTTCATTCGCTGCTTTTTGCGCGGCACTGTATCCCTCGTGCACTGGACCAGCTTCTCCAGTCGTGAAGTCAGCGAAAACCTTCTTTGTCTCGGGCGGGAGGCCGACGTTCTCATACAATTTCTTTGGTATGGGGTGGTGCTTTCCGAGGCCCAACGCGTCGACATACACAGAAGGCGTTCCGCCACCGTACGCATACACGTTTGCCCCGCCCCGCAGTCCGATCGGGTCAGCCTGTATGTACCTTCCCGTGTGCGCGTCGTAATCGCGATAGTAGTTGTAGTTCAGCCCTGTCTCTGCATCGAAATACTGTCCCGGGAAGCGCAGGTTGAGCGTGTACACCTTGCCATCGCCATCCGGATCTTGACTGGGCACGTTGGCCCCGAACGGATCCTGCTGGTCCCACTTCCAGACGACCTGCTGCTGGCTGTTGGTCACGGTGCGCGGGGTGTTCAGGTGATCGGCCTGGATATAGGCAATTTCGGTCGTGGGGCCGCCCGCTTG
>DATBNA010000432.1:0-3191 GCA_036554545.1 Hyphomonadaceae bacterium | reverse complement strand
GGCGGCCTTGCCCGCGCACCCGGAGTGGAAAGGTAACCCGGCGTACGACGCACTGGCAGCCGGCGATCGCGAAGCGCTCGCCCGCATGGACCACAAGCCGATCCTCGAGCTGCTCGCCGCCGCCAACAGCGGCATGGGCGTAGCCGAGTACGACGCCTCGATTGCGCAATGGCTGAAGACCGCCCGACACCCGCGTTTCAAGCGTCCCTACAACGAGCTTGTCTACAAGCCGATGCAGGAGTTGCTGGCTTACTTACGCGGCCATGGATTCAAGACGTGGATCGTCTCGGGCGGAGGCGTCGAGTTCATGCGCGTGTGGGCGGAAGACGCTTACGGCATCCCGCCGGAGCAGGTGGTCGGCAGCGTCATCGAAGTGAGATACGAGGTGCGGGATGGTAAGCCGGCGCTGATCCGCGAGCCAAAGGTCGTGTTCGTCGACGACGGGCCGGGCAAGCCGGCGGGCATTTACAGGTCCATCGGTCGGCGCCCGATCGCGGCCTTCGGCAACTCCGACGGCGACCTGCAGATGCTCCAGTTCACCGCTGCCGGCGAGGGCAGGCGCCTCGCGCTGCTCGTTCATCACGATGACATGGAACGGGAGTATGCCTACGACCGCAACTCGAAGATCGGGCGCCTCGACAAGGCGCTTGACGAGGCGCGGGCGCGGAAATGGGTGGTCGTCAGCATGAAGGACGACTGGAAGCGCATTTATCCATTCGACTGAAGAATTAAGGAGAACCGAGATGGCACGGCGCGCACGGACGATCAACGCAGGACGGAAGTCCAAGGACTCGACCAGGCCGAATATCCTCGTCATCTGGGGCGACGACATTGGAACCTGGAACGTCGGCGCCTATACCCACGGGATGATGGGCCACACGCCGAACATCGACAGCATCGCCCGCGACGGCATGCTGTTCACCGACCACTACGGCCAGCCGAGCTGCACGGCAGGACGCGCGGCCTTCATCATGGGCCAGTTGCCGGTCCGCACCGGCATGACGACGGTCGGCATCCCGGGATCGAAGCGCGGCATCCAGAAGGGTGACCCGACGCTGGCCGAGGTGTTGAAGTCGGTCGGCTACGTCACTGCCCAGTTCGGCAAGAACCACCTGGGCGACCGCAACGAATTCCTGCCCACGATGCACGGCTTCGATGAATGGTTCGGCAATCTCTATCACTTGAATGCCGAGGAAGAACCGGAAGAGCTTGACTATCCAGGACAGAAAAACCCGGCTTACAAGGAGAAGTACGGGCCGCGCGGCGTGCTGCACGCCTGGGCAACGGACAAGGACGACCCGACGACCGACCCGATGTTCGGGCGCGTCGGCAAGCAGAAGATCAAGGACACCGGCCCGCTGACCCGCAAGCGAATGCTGACGATTGACTCGGAGGTGACCGAGAAAGCGCTCGACTGGCTCAACCGCGCAGGCAAGGGCAACAAGCCGTTCTTCTGCTGGTACAACACCACGGCCTGCCACATATGGTCGCACTCGCCGAAGAAGTACATCCAGAAGGCGGTTGACGAAGGGCGCGCCGAAGAGGACATCTACCGCGCCAAGATGCTCGAGCACGACGAGCTGGTCGGCAAGCTGCTGAGGAAGCTCAAGGAACTCGGCGTCGAAGACAACACGATCGTCATGTACAGCACCGACAACGGCAACGAGCTGCTGTACTGGCCAGACGGTGGCTATGCACCGTACCGCGGCGAGAAGGGCACGACCTGGGAGGGCGGCGTTCGCGTGCCCTGCCTGGTCAAGTGGCCGGGAAGGATCGCACCGGGCAGCGTCTCGAACGGCGTCCAGGCCCACGAGGACGTTTACGTGACGCTGGCCGCGGCCGCCGGCCTTCCTGACCTGAAGGAAAAGCTGCTCAAGGGCTACACGATGAACGGCACCAAGTACAAGGTGCATCTCGACGGCTACAACAACCTGGACCACTGGACCGGCGAGTCCGAGAAATCCGCCCGTCGCGAGTACTTCTATTACGACGAAACGGACCTCATGGCCGTGCGCGTGGACAACTGGAAGATGCACATCGGGGTGAAGCCGAACGGCAGTTGGTGGGACGAGAAAATGTACCCGAGCGTGCCGTACATCTTCAATCTCCGGATGGACCCCATGGAGAAGATGGATCCGCACTCGCACGAGTGGGGCTACATCGGCCGCAAGTTCCTGGCCTCCAAGCTCTGGGCGCCGACGGCGGCCGGCATCTTCATCGCCGCGCACCTGAAGAGCCTGATGGAGTTCCCGCCGTCGCAAGGTGCGGACACCCTGAGCCTGAAGAAGGCCCTCGAGGAGGCGCAACGCAAGATGATGCAGCCGGGTGCGAGCAGCAACTGACGCAGGAGTGGAGGAGGCGAGATGAGCGAGGCAACACCGGACCGGCCGGAACGTGTCGCGGAGACGCCGCTGCCGCCGTTCCCCGATCTCGGCGGACTGCAGGAAGGGCAGGCGTCGGTCGAGCTGTCCAAGCAGCGCACCAAGCTGTCGCGGCATCGCACGGGCCTATCCGAGCACCGGACGCAGCTCTCCGAGCACCGGACCGACCTCTCGACCTACCGGACGTCGCTGTCGACCAACCGGACCGACATGTCGAAGCGAAGGACAGGGATGTCCTTCCAGCGCACGCGGATGAGCGCCGACCGGACCCTCATGTCGATCATTCGGACCTCACTGTCGCTGATCAGCTTCGGGTTCACGATCTTCCAGTTCTTCCAGAAGCTGAAGGAAGCGGACCTGGTCCAGAGCAGCTATGAGCCGCGCCAGTTTGGTGCGGCGCTTGTGTGGCTTGGCATCGCGCTGCTGGTGCTCGGCATCATCTACCACGTGCACTTCATGCTGGGGCTGCGGAAAACCCGGGCCGCAATGACCCGCGGCGAGCTGATCCATGGCGAAAGTGGTTTCCCGGTCTCGATTACCTTGGTCGCAGCGGTGCTGCTGCTGCTGATCGGGATCCTGGCGATTTTCTACATGTTCAATTAGGAGTCTGCGCATGGCAAGGAAGACGAAGAAGGACGCTGCGGAGCCATCGAAGGATAATCGCAAGCCCAACATCCTGGTGTTCTGGGGCGACGACATCGGCATCACCAACCTGAGCTGTTATTCCCACGGGATCATGGGCTACAAGACGCCGAACATCGACCGCCTCGCGCGCGAGGGCATGATGTTCACGGACAGCTACGGCGAGCA
>DATBNA010000423.1:0-10770 GCA_036554545.1 Hyphomonadaceae bacterium | reverse complement strand
GCAGGCCTTCCGCCTCTGCGGCCTCGATCCGGGACAGGCCCGCTCTTTCCCCATCGGCGAGGCAAGGAGCTCCTTCGCCTGGTGTGCGCGCAACCGCGCCTTCCTCCACATGTACGACAACATGACCCCTGTCGCCCGCCGCTGGGCGCAGCGCATCCGGCAGGCGCTGGCGAAGCAGTCCTCAGGCGTCGCCGGACGGCCCCTCGTCGCTCCGTCGCCTCGCCGCCTCGCCGTTTTTCCGGAATTGCCTCCCGCCGCGCCTGCCGCGCCGGCCGGCCAGCGCATCCGCGCCCCGCCCTGGCTCATCGCGACCCCCAAACACACCTCGCCCGCGCCTTGCCGATCCATCGGCGAGGCCGCGGGTGTTTGTGCGTCCCAAAACAAAAGGCCCGCTCCTTCGAGCGGGCCTTCGTATCAAACTCCGGGGAGACTTATTCGCCTTCCTGGTCGATCGCCGTGTCACGGCCTTCCGCATCGCCGGCAAGGATGCCCGGCAGCGCGTAATTGCCTTCATGGCAGGCGTACTCGAACACCTTCTCCTGCGAGATGCGCAGCGGCATCTCGCCCTTCCAGGCCTGCGCGTAGTATTTCGGGTCCTCGACCGTGTACTGGTAAAAGATCTCCTTGTCCGAGACGCGCGTGAAGCGCTCGGTCACCTTGCCTGTCTCGGAGATCGGCACTGCGCCCGAGCGCTCCTGGATCGGGTGGATGTTCTTGGTCTCGACGACCAGCGTGTCGCCCTCCCACCAGCCGACCGAGTCGCCGAACCACTGCTTCACCGCAACCGGTCTGGGCGCTTCGGTCTCGCCCGGCTTTCTGATGCGGATGATGCGCACGTCGTGGTTCATCTCGACATCGAGCATCAGATGGTCGGGCGTCTGCACGATCTGGATGTGGTTGTTGTACATCGCATTGGTCAGCGGCGGCCCGGCCTGGCTGCCGAACGAGATCAGGCAGCGGTCGCCGAGCGTGCGGATTTCCGGTCCCGTGTTCTTGATCTGGCGCACAGCAGCCATGCGCGCGCCACGCGCGGCGCGGCCTTCCGCGGTGTACGGCACCTGTCCGTTGGCCGGCGAGACGATCCACGAGGAACGATACTCGCCGTTGACCTTGGCGTATTCCGAACCGGGGTCGATCCAGAAATTGTTGTACCCCTTGACGTCCTTGCCGCCCTTGCCGTCGCCCGCTGTGGCGCTTGCGTCCGTCTTCACGTTGTCGTTGCGGAGGCGCGTATTGTAGTAGGAATTGTATGTCAGCTCGTCGATCCGCTCCTGCGGGATCACCAGCTCCCTGCTGGCGGCGCCGCCCATGCCGCCGCGGCTCATCGTGGTGAGCGACGCCGACGACCAGGTGCCCTGCAGGTCCGGCTTCCCGTCAGACGTGCGCGGCGCCTTGTAGTTGGGATCCCACTTGGGAAGGTCCTTGAAGAAAGGCAGCGGGCTTTTGAACGAGCCTTCGGCGGCGATCGACTGCTGCGCGGCCGCCGGCATCGCCGCAAGCGCCAGACCCAGCGCCGCAATGGACGCTCCCACGACCGTTCTCTTCATTGCTCGCTCCCGTTGCGCTCTCTTCTGCGCCTGCGCTGTCTCGCAGCCGTCCCACTAACGTCAGGGCACGCTATTTCCGTCGGACCTGACTGTCGATGCACAAGCACGCGACATCTCGGGCGATACCGAATCGATTCCAGGCGGATTGTTCCAGAAAGGCGGCTTGGCGGACTGCCGGGGAAAAGTCCGGCAGGCCGCATCCGTTTCTTATTCGCCGTCTGCTTCGAGCGCCGTGTCGCGGCCCTCGTTCATGCCGATGAGGATGCCCGGCAGGGCGTAGTTCCCCTCATGGCAGGCGTATTCGTAGACCTGCTCCTTCGACTTGCGCAGCGGCATCTGGCCCGTCCAGGTCTGCGTGTAGCTGACCGGATCAATGACCTCGTAGGTGTAGTCGATCTCGACATCCGACACGCGCTTGAAGCGCTCGACGACCTTGCCCTGCTTCGACAGCGGTACGCGGCCGCGCGCCTGCAGCGGGTGCGTGTTGCGCGTTTCGACGACCAGCGTATCGCCTTCCCACCAGCCGATGGAATCGCCGAACCACTGCTCGATCACGTCGGGCAGGCGCTTTTCGGTCTCGCCTGGTTTCTGGATGCGCACGATACGCGCATCGTGGTTCATCTCGATCTCCAGCATGACGTGGTCAGGCGTCTGCACGATGCGGATATTGTTGTTGTACATGGCATTGGTCAGCGGCGGTCCGCCCTGGTTGGCGAACGAGACGAGGCAGCGGTCGCCGAGCGTGCGGATTTCCGGACCTGTGTTGTTGACTGAGCGCGCATTGGTCATGCGCGAACCCGCTGCGGCGTTGCCGGCGCGGTTGTAGGGAATCTGTCCGTTGGCGGGCGAGGTGATCCAGGACGAGCGCCATTCGCCATTGACCCGGCCATACTCCGAACCCGGATCGATCCAAAATGCATTGTAGCCTGCGTCGGGGTTACGGTCGGTGAATTTCCCCGAGTTCGGATCGGTGCGCTTCTGGCTGTCGCGGGCGGCCTGTGTGTACTGCGCGTTGTCGAGCAGCTGGTTCACCTTCTCGGGCGGTATCACGAGCGTGTCGATATTGGCGCCGCCGCGGCCGCCGCCGCGCGTCAGCGAGGTCAGCGATGCGGTCGACCATACGCCCTGCAGGTCAGCCTGGCCCCACGCGGTGCGCGGCGCCTTGTAGTTGGGATCCCATGGCTTGAGATCCTTGAAGAAGGGGATTGGGCTCTCGAAGGAGCGTGCGCCGGCGATCGTCTTGGGCCCTTCCACGGGCGCCGCCGTCTCATCGGCGAACTTCACGCCAGAGTTGGGGCTGATCCGCTGCGCGTCGGCCGGCAGGGCCGTCATCGCAACAGCCAGCGCTGCGATCGACGCGGTGATGCTCAGTCTCTTCATGTCTCGCTCCCTTTTCGGCGGCCCTTTGCAGGCCGTCCGATTACCTCGGGGAAAGGCTTATTGGACCGGATTTGGCCTGTCGATCCGAAACGTGCGTATATCCCAGCAAATCCCGGTGATTTGAACGGATCAATCCCGGCCCGGAGGCGGCGGGCCCATGGGTTTGAGCCGCATCGCGACGCCTTCCCGATCAGACTGACGCCGCTCAACCAGCAGCCGGGCGACCTGCGAGTCGTCGTGGAAGGCCGCGCCGACGGCGCTGTCCAGCATCGCCTTGGCAAGGTTGTCGAGATCCATGTGCGGAGGATCGCCTGTGAACTGCATCACGATTTCCGCCGACCAGTCGCCCCAGCGCGGCCGCATCGGAAAGTGCAGCCGGAAGAAGTCCTTGAGCAGCGGCTTGTAGTATTTGGCCTGTGTCGTCAGTCCGTCGACCTCGACCTCCAGCCCGCCTGCCACGTCGAGCCGCGCGCGAACCTTGCCATGACGCGTCCATGCCTGGTCGTTCATTCACGGGCTGGCCGGCAGAGCGTAGGCCGTTACGTAGTCGCCCATCCGGCTGTCGAAGTTCCCATAGCCGCCATTGGCGATGACGACATACTGTCGTCCCTGCCACATGTATGTCATCGGCGTCGCCTGCGCGCTGGCAGGCAGCGTATCCGACCACAGCACCTTGCCGGTGTCGATGTCGAAGGCGCGGAACTGGCTGTCGAACGATGCGCCGATGAAGACCAGGCCGCCTGCAGTCACGATCGGCCCGCCGAGATTGGGCGTTCCTGTCTTGATGGCGAGACCCATCGGCGCCAGGTCGCGCGTATCGCCCAGCACCTTGCGCCAGACGATCTCGCCCTTGGCCGCATCGACCGCGACCAGCATCCCCCATGGCGGGGGCGTGCACGGCAGGTCGAGCGAGGAAGCCAGGACGGCGCGTGTCATGCCGAAGGGTGCGCCGCGCTGCGGTGCAACCTCGCTGTCCTCCAGCGCCTCCCTGACCGCCTGCACCTGGTCAGCGGGGATCAGCCGGATCTCGTGTGCAATGTTGTTGACGTTGACGATCACAAGGTTGCGCGAGGCGTCGAACGCCGTGCTTCCCCAGTTCGCGCCGCCGCCGGTGAATGGCAGGAACAGCGTCCCCTGCTCTGTCGGCGGTGTGTAAAGCCCATCGGCCTTCAGTTTGCGGATCTTCGCTGCGCATTCCGCCTTGTCGAAAATAGTGACGCCGAAGGCATCGTCAGGGTTCACGCGATCCGGGACCAGCATGCCAGGGCGCACCGGGAAGGGCTGTGTCGGCGACAGCACTTCGCCCGGAGCAGCGCCGTCCTGCGGTACAGGGCGTTCCTCAACCGGGATCACAGGCTCGCCCGTGTCGCGATCGAGCACGAACACCAGACCGGTCTTGGTCACCTGCACGACCACCTCGCGTTGCGCACCGTCAATGGTCAGTGTGTAGAGCCCCGGCTGCGCCGGCAGGTCGTAGTCCCAGACATCGTGGTGCACGGTCTGGAAGCTCCAGATCAGCTTGCCCGTCGCGCCTTCGAGCGCCACGACCGAGTTGGCGTGCTTGTTGTCGCCCGGCCGAAGTCCGCCGAAGAAATCCGGGCTTGGACTCGACGTCGGCAGGAAGACCCAGCCGCGCTTGTGATCGACTGAGATCGTCGACCAGACGTTGGCGTGACCGACGCGATCCGCGCCGTCCTTCCACGTCGCGCGCGCCGGATCGTCGACATTGCGCGGCACGGGATCGAAGACCCACACCACGTCGCCTGTACGCGCATCGAGCGCCGTCACGGCGCCATGCGGCGCCTCAACACGGTTGTTGTCGGAAATGGCCGAGCCGACGACGACAACGTCGCCCACAATCGCCGGGGCGGACGTGATCTGGAATTCGCCTGGCCAGACCAGCTTCATCTCCGGCGCGAGGCCGACCTCGCCATTGGCGCCGAATGCCGCGCAGCGCTGGCCGGTCTGCGCATCGATCGCGAGCAGCCGCGCATCGATCGTCCCCATGAAGATGCTTGTCTTGCATGGCGCACCATCAGGGGCCGCCGCATCTGTCCACTGCGAGACGCCGCGACAGAT
Source organism: Hyphomonadaceae bacterium (assembly GCA_036554545.1). Taxonomy (GTDB): domain Bacteria; phylum Pseudomonadota; class Alphaproteobacteria; order Caulobacterales; family Hyphomonadaceae; genus UBA7672. Next base: position 5,764 of record DATBNA010000423.1, on the reverse strand, counting down.
GTTCTGGTTGCCCGGATTGCGGTCCGGCGCAACGCCGGGATCGTACCGCCACTTCTCCGCTCCGGTGCCCGGGTCGATGGCGATCACATCATTGAACGGCGAACACAGGATCAGCTTGTCCCCAACAAGGATTGGCGTGTTCTCGAACGCCGTGTCCTCGATGTCGCGCTTGGGATCCTCGAACGCCCTGGTCCGGTACTGCCAGGCGACCTGAAGCTGACCGACATTCTCGCGCGTGATCTGGTTTGCGGCGCTGTAGCGCGATCCGCCTGCATCCCCGCCATAGGCCGGCCAGCCTTCAGTCGCCGCCGGATCCGCCGGGGCCACTGCCGCGGCCGTCCCATCGATGGACAGGTCGTCCGGCGTTCCCATCGCCCACCAGATCATCGAGCCGCCAAGCAGGCTGCCCGCTATGGCGATGACAACGACCGCCAGGCCGATCAGGACCATTCGAAGCATGGACCATCCCCTCGTCGACAGGACCCCATCATCCGTATAGGCCAATCCCGTGCTTTTGGAACGCCGCCAATGCTGAACCCTGCACTCGACATCGAGGCTTTACGCAGCGAATTTGCACGTGAGCGGCGCATCCGTATCCGGAACGTGCTGGAGCCTTCGGTCGCGAACGCCGTCGCTGCCGAGATGGAGCAGCTTCCCTACAAGGTATTCTGCGCCACTGGACAGGGCGTCGCCGTCATCGATCCGCAGGAGATGGCGCAATGGGACCGTGCGAGGCAGGTCGAGCTGCAGCAGACCCTTTTCCTGGCCGCCAGCCGCGCCGAGGGCTTCGCCTATTTCGGCTACCGGATGACAGAGCAGTGGCAGTCAGGCGCGCCCGACACCGCGCTTGGCCGCCTCTACTCCGCCCTGCAGGGCGACGGCGTGCTCGGGGCGGTCCGCACGATCACCGGCGCATCCACCTTCGACAATGTCTTCGCACAGGCGACCGACTATCGCCCGGGGCACTACCTCACCCGGCATCTCGACGACCCGAAGGGCGAACACAGGAAGTTCGCGTTCGTGTGGGGCTTCACCAGAGTATGGGATCCGGACTGGGGCGGTCTCCTGCAATTCTTCGACGATAATGGCCAACCCACGCAGTCCTATTCTCCGGGCTTCAACACGCTCGACCTGTTCGACGTGAGCCACGTCCATTCGGTAACGCTGGTGGCGCCTTACGCCCTCAATCCCCGACTCGCCGTCTCCGGCTGGTTCGTGAAAGGCGACCCGCTGCGCCCGCAAGGCTATGTTCACGTCGCGCAAAGGACCTGAGAGCTTCTGCATCTCAGTTGCGTCTTGCTTCGCTTTCAAACGCTCGACCTGTTGACGTGGGCCGCGCCTATTCCGCAGCGCTCGTGGATCACCGTGCCCTCAATTTCTTTTTTGTCATTTCTGGCTGGTTCAAGACAGCTTTTGCGTCTCAGTCGCGTCCGCATAAGTGACAAAAACTCCAGGGCAACGGTCCGTTAGCCACAGTGATATCTGATACGAGAGGTTCCTCTTCTGGCTCGGCAGTTGCAGCCAGCCAGGCCGGAGCGCGCATGCGTCAGCAATACTATTTTGGCCTCGACGGGGTTCGCTTCTTCTCCGCGATGGCTGTCTGCATATTCCACCTCGCCTTCTATGTGTGGGCTGCCGACTTCGCGACGATGTCCGTGATTTTCCATGATCGCGCGAAGTTCGACGTGCTGGTGCCATTCGCCTGGTCGGGCTGGATCGGCGTCCAGATTTTTTTTGTCATTTCCGGCTTCGTGATTGCTCACTCAGCAAACGGCGCGGCTCCCGCCGCCTTCCTTCGCAGCCGTCTGCTTCGCCTGTGGCCCACTGCCTGGGTGTGCGCGACCATAACTCTGGGCGCGCGCCTTCTGTCAGGCGAGCACTTCGCCGATCTGGACGGGCACTATCTGCGATCTCTTCTCCTGTGGCCCAAGGGCCCATGGATCGGCGGGGTCTACTGGTCGCTCGCGGTAGAAGTCATGTTCTACGCCCTGATATTCATCCTGCTGCTCTCGCGAAATTTCCGGCGCCTCCACCTGTTTTCGTGGGGCCTGACAGCGGCCAGCACCATCTACATCATACTGGCCGCTCTGCGGCGCGCTGATCCTGCTGCGATTGGCAGCTGGTTCAACGCCATCGATGCACAATCGGAGTTCTTTCCACTACGCCACGGCGTCTACTTCGCTGCCGGCATCTGGATGTGGATGATCTCGAACAGGTCTTTGCCGAGAAGCGGCTGGCTGGGCGTTGCGATCGCGGTGCTCTTTGGCTTTGTGGAGATCGGCGTCAGGGCCTGGGACATACAAACCATCGAAGCGGTCGTCGCCGCCAGACAACCGCTGCTCGAACCCATGCTGGTTTGGCTGCTGGCTCTGGCGGCGATAGTCGCCTGCACGCGCTGGCCCCAGTTTTTCGTTCCTCGCACGGATGTCGGCCGCGAGACGCTGAAACTGGCCGGCAAGATAACCTATCCGCTTTATCTCGTTCACGGCACTGTCGGCGCCGCGTTCATTGGCTGGCTGATAGACTTCAAGACGCCTCCCTACCTTGCACTCCTTGCTGGCGTGGTCTTTGTCATCGGCATTGCCACCGTCGTGGCGCTCTACGCCGAGCCGATCGCGCGCCAGCCGCTGCGAATGGCTCTGGATATGGCCGAGCGTATGGCGACCGGGCGAAAGGCGCTTGGCTTCATGTTCCGGAAGGCCGACACCGTCCCCCTCAACCATCCGGCCTGACATGACCCGATACCGGCGATCGAAGGAGCAGTGGCCATAAGGCCGCCAGTTCTGTGGGAAAACCGCCCACTGCTCCATTGATCAGCGCATTTCAACGGTCTAGTCCCCAAGCGAATTCAGGGACGCCTCCAGGAGCTGCACCGACATGGCCGGGAAGACCCGCACCGAGACCGATACTTTTGGCCCGATCGAGGTCGCGGCGGACCGGTACTGGGGGGCGCAGGCGCAGCGCTCGCTGGGCAATTTCAGGATTGGCTGGGAGAAGCAGCCTGCTCCGATCGTCCGGGCGCTGGGCATCGTTAAGCGCGCAGCCGCCGAGGCGAACCTCGAACTCGGGAAGCTCGATCCAAAGCTGGCGAAGAACATCATCGCCGCCGCGCAGGAAGTGATCGACGGCAAACTGAATGACCATTTCCCGCTAGTGGTTTGGCAGACCGGCTCTGGCACGCAGTCCAACATGAACGCCAACGAAGTGATCTCGAACCGAGCCATCGAGATGATGGGCGGAACGATGGGCTCGAAAAAACCGGTGCATCCCAACGATCACGTCAACATGAGCCAGTCGTCCAACGACACGTTTCCGACGGCAATGCACATCGCCTGCGCAGAGCAGGTGGCGCACGACCTGATCCCGGCGCTCGAACACCTGCACACGGCGCTGAAGGCGAAGTCGGCCGAATGGAAGAAGATCATCAAGATCGGCCGCACGCACACGCAGGACGCAACGCCGCTGACGCTCGGCCAGGAATTCAGCGGCTATGCCAGGCAGGTCGAGAACGGGATCGCCCGCATCAAGCAGACCCTGCCGTCGCTGATGGAGCTGGCGCAAGGCGGCACCGCTGTCGGCACCGGCCTCAATTCGCCCAAAGGCTTCGACAAGCTGGTCGCGGGAAAGATCGCCGAGATCACAGGCCTCGGCTTCAAGACGGCGCCGAACAAGTTCGAGGCGCTGGCGGCGCACGATGCGATGGTGATGGCTCACGGCGCGATCACGACGGTGGCCGCAAGCTGCTTCAAGATAGCCAACGATATCCGCTTCCTCGGATCCGGCCCGCGCGCGGGTCTTGGCGAGCTGGCGCTGCCGGAAAACGAGCCGGGCTCGTCCATCATGCCGGGTAAGGTGAATCCCACACAGTGCGAGGCGATGACGCAGGTCTGCGCCCACATCATGGGCAACAACGCCGCCCTCGCCTTCGCCGGCAGCCAGGGCCATTTCGAGCTCAACGTCTTCAATCCGATGATGGCGTACAACTTCCTGCAGTCCGTCCGCCTGCTGGCCGACGCCGCCATCTCCTTCACCGACAACTGTGTCGTCGGCATTGAGCCGCGCCTCGACAACATCAAGCAGGGTGTCGAGCGCTCGCTTATGCTGGTCACCGCGCTTAACGAGCGGCTGGGCTATGACATCTGCGCCAAGATCGCCAAGGCCGCTCACAAGAAAGGAACCACTCTGCGCGAGGAGGCAGTCGGGGGCGGGTATCTCACCGACGCTGAGTTCACAAAACTTGTGCGCCCCGAAAAGATGATCGGGCCGAAATAATCCGGGACCGCCGGGCGCCTGCCCGGCACTTGGGGGGACATGCAGGACTTCGGCTCGATCAACTGGCGTTCACGCGGGTATCTTCCGCATTTCGATGCAGAGGGTGTCCAGCAACACATCATCATCGGGCTGGCTGACGCTATCAGCTACGAAATCATCGAGTCCGACACAGTAAAACGGCTGTGGCTATTTGATGAGGCGCTCGACAGGGGCGCGGGAGAGTGTGTCCTCGCCACCCCAAGGTGCGCGTCGATTGTGCAGAATGAATTGTTGCACCACGATGGCGACCGCTATCGCCTGCTGGCGTGGTGCGTGATGCCCAACCACGTCCATATCGTTGCCGACCGGGTGCAGGACCTGCCGGGAACAGTCCGTCGCTGGAAAACGTGGACGACACGACAGATCAACGCGGTTGTGGGCCGGGAAGGTGGGCTGTGGAAGCGCGAGTATTTCGAACGCTTTGCTCGAAGCGAGCACCACTTGCAGACCATGATCCACTACGTTGAGCAGAATCCGGTGGTGGCGGGGCTCGTAGCAACCGCCAGTGATTGGGAATGGTCGTCAGCTGGGTATCGAAAAAGTGCCGGGCAGGCGCCCGGCGGTCCCAGATTACCGAAATAGGCATTACACGCTCCCGATCTATCTCCTTGTTGTGAGCGCGCCCTGCGCGGCGTTGCGCTATGGTGCGAGAGCATGACTCGAGGAGAAGACGCATGCGAATTGTAGTCGCGGCGCTGGCCGGCTTGGCCCTTACCGGCGCCTTCCTCGCCATCCCGGCATGGGCTCATCACGGCTGGGCGACCTACGACGCCGCCAAGCAGCAAAAGGTAACGGGGACGATCACCGAGCTGAAATGGGAACAACCCCACGCCATTCTCTGGATCGATGTGAAGGGCGCCAAGCAGGAAGTCTGGCTCTCTCCGCTGCAGCGGATGGTCGACCGGGGCCTGAACAAGCAGGACCTGTCGGCCGGAAAGACCGTGACGGTCGAGGTCCAGCCGCACAGCAAGAATGCCAATGAATGGAAGGCGCTCGCCATCAATGTGGACGGCAAGGACGTCAACCTGATGCGCTAGTCCGCGCGGCAAAGACGTCACGCCACGGCATTGTCGACAGCCCGCCTTGAGGCGCGCTAACTACGCGCCATGCCCTACAATGCCCCTGTTGACCAGATCGCCCACACGCTTCAGCGAATTGCGCGCCTGGATGAATTGGCCGCTACTGGCGCATTCCCGAATTTCGACGCCGATCTCGTGACGCCGATTCTGGACGAGGCGAACAAGCTGGCGCGCGATGTGCTCGCGCCGCTCAATCCGGTTGGCCACAAGCACGGCGCGAAACTGACGGAGAGCGGCGTCATCGCTGCGCCAGGATTTGCCGAAGCCTATGCGCAGTTCCGTGACGGCGGATGGATGGGCCTCGCCTTCCCGGAAGAATATGGCGGACAGGGGTTGCCCAAGGTCCTTGCCCTCGCCGTCATGGAAATGGTGCA